>JAZLKO010000064.1:0-50006 GCA_045597685.1 Prevotella sp. | reverse complement strand
GGCACAATAATGTTTGTATTATTATGCCTCAAATTTGTATTTTAGCTTCATTAATGTCCGATAATTTCCACCCACCATAAATCTATGAAGAAAAAATATTTAAATTGAGAATTGATAAGTTTGCTGACTGAATTTGACAGCAAAAAGACTAAATAGTCGCTTTATAGAACAATTACAAATAATAATAAGTTTAACCTTTATACCTTTATAAAAATGAGTAAGAAAAAAAGCATCATATTAACATTTGTCCTCCTTATGGTTGGAGGATTGAGTACATTTGCTACAGCAGCACCAAATGGAGATTCAGCTGGTGACGTTGCAAAGATAGGTGAAACGGGGTATTCCTCTCTTGAACAAGCCATTGCAGTTGTTCAGGATGGTGAAACAATTACAATGATTGCAAACGTAGAAAAGGCAGCAGGTATTTCTGTACCATCAGGTAAGAACTTCACCGTTGATTTCAAGAATTACAAATACGCAGTAGAATGTCCTGGTGCAGGCTCAGCCGCTACCAAGACTTCGGCTTTCCAACTCCTTCAAGGCTCAACTATCACATTCCAGAACGGTACAATCGAATGCACCACGGACAACAAGGTTAAGACTTGGGCGAAAGATAGTGAAGAAAAGGGTATCGCAATGATGATTCAGAACTATGCGAATCTCACCCTTGAGAATATGACCATTGACGGAACAAATATTGCTCACAATGGAAATCCAGGTACAGTCCGTTACATAATTTCCAATAACAGTGGTAATGTTAATTTTACAGGCACTACAAAGATCATAGCCCCAGATGGTGACTATGCATTCGACGTATGTAAGTATGCTTCATACGACGCTCCTACCGTTACTTGGAACTCTACAGGTTCCGTTATCGGAAAGATTGAGCTCACTGGTGGTGAATTTGTTGTAGCACAAAATCTTGCGCTTACACAACCTATCAGGACAAAGGCTGCCGCTGCAAAACTCACAGTCAATGCAAACATCACTCCTGCAACCGGTGAAACCAGTGAAACCAGTTGGAACGCAGGTGATGCTCTTGTAATCGTTAACCGTACAGGTGACCTCACAATCAGCGGTAGTGGCACGATTTCTGGTAATCAAACTGTTTCTGCGGCTGTTAAGATGACAGAAAAGACTGTGGATGAAGCTGATGCAATCAAAGATAAAGTTGCCAAACTCACTGTTGATGGCGATGTTACACTTGAGGGAGAATACTACGGAATCGTTGGCAACGGAAGCCGTCACAATACCGACATCACCGTTAAAGGCGGTACTATCAAAGGTGTACACGCCAACGACAATCTCGGAATCTTCCATCCTCAGGGTGGTAAACTTACAATTAATAAAGGTACAATCAAAGGCTATTCTTCAGCAGTCGAAATGCGAGGTGGTAGCATTACTGTTACTGGCGGTAATCTTATATCTACTGCAACCCAGTTCAGTTGCGATCCGAATGGAAGTGGAAACACAACAGTAGGTGCAGCTCTTGCAATAGCACAACACACCACAAAGAAAAATATTTCTGTTCAGATTTCAGGAGGTTCTTTCACAGGCGTAAAAGCTTTAAATGAATCTAACCCACAACAGAATGATCCAGCTCCACAAGTTACGATGAATGTTAGTGGTGGTAAGTTCAAAGGCGAAATATCCGCAGCAGATGTCAAAAATTTCCTCTCAGGCGGTATTTATTTTCTGGAACCAGATGCTGAATATGTGGCTAATGGCAAGGTTGTAATCGATAATCCTGATGAAGCAACTATATCAGCATATCCTTATGCAGTTGTTCCTCTTGCAAATGAAGTTCAGGTAGCTCCAGATTTGGAAATTGCACCTGCAGAAGGTGAACAGCCTCTTACTGACGAAGAAAAAACAAAAGCAAAGGAGGAGGTAAGTGATGCAATTGATGATATGCGCGGAAATGAAAGTGCAATACTTCCAGACAAAATTAAAGAAAGCAACACAGAGGCTGTAGAAGAATCTGTTTTAACAACAGACCAAAGTGTAGGTATCAATGTAGAATTCGATGGCGTAAAGGTAAAAGTTGAGACCGCATCAGTCACTCTTAAGGAATTCACCTTTGATGTCACGCCATACGTTGTTGAAACAGTTGGAGAAGACGAGAATCAGAAATCAGTCTCGGTTAAGAAGATTGAAAATAAAGACATCAAGAATCCTATGACATTCCGTTTGCCAATACCAAGCTGTGGTATAGCTGCTGATGATAATAGTGCTCGCGTAATCCATCACAAGGAAAACGGTGAAGATGAATACATGGGTCTATACTCAATCACTAATAGTGACGGTAAAAAGTACATTGAAATCTCAACTCTGTCATTCAGCAAATTTGACATAGAATTGACGAATGTCACTATACCTACCAACTTATGTTACTATGCTGGCAACTCAACAAAGATTGAAAATGCTGAACCGAATGTGTTCTTAAACGCAAAAGCCGATAAACCGAATGCAATTGCTATCGTAGAAAGCGGGTTTGCAGACTGGGCAAAAGAACAGAAAAATGTGATAGTTAAATACAGCGTAGGCACAAATGGTCATTACTATGAATGTCCTAACTTCGTGCTTACCGACTTGAGCGATTTCTATTCTCCTGTTGACTTCATTGCATTATCGGGTTCTTATACCCGTACAAATACCCAAGGTCTGAATTCTGTATGTCTGCCATTTGCAATAAGTAAAGATGATGTAAATGATGGCACCATTGGTACATTCTCAAGTACGGACATGATAGACGCAAATGGAAACATCAAATCTTCTGGAAATGTTTATTTCAATCATACAGATAACGTTGAAGCTGGTATGCCGTGCATCGTTGATTGTGAAAGTGCTGAAGATTGGGTAATTAATTTACAGGGCCGCTTAATAAAGGCTGAGCCAATTAGTAGTTGTGCTATAAAAGGTTCTTATATAAAGAAAGATATTGGTACTGGATACCTTAAGGTGCAACCTGATGGAGCCAAGTTTGTCAACACTAAAGATCTCTCAACTGTTTCCCAATTCCGCGCCTACTTAGACCTCAAGTCAACTGAATCTATGGATGCTGGTGATAGGGAAGCTAAAATTGAATGGAACGATGATTCAACTACAGGCATCAATACAATTGACAATGGACAATTGACAATTGACAATTCTAAAGCATATAATCTCAATGGCGTGCGTGTGAATAGCAACTACAAGGGCATTGTGATTATGAATGGGAAAAAGTATATTAAGTAACAAACAGACGAGACAATGAAAAAAACATATTCAACACCAAGAGTGAAAGAAATCAAACTTAAGCTTGAAAGAATGATTACGGCAGGTGTAAGTGGTTTCGATGACACTGATAGTACGAAAGGTAAGGAAGAAGAAATGGATTTTGATTTCTAATAATCGTTACTTTAATGCAGGATAAAAAAATCGGGTACTTTATGATGAAGTGCCCGATTTTTTGTTCAAATGTAACAACTCAGCCTTATTGAATAAAATCAAAATATTCAAGTTTCTCAAGTTTTTCAAACTTTCGAAACTCAAGGAGTTAAGGAGTTAAGAAGTTAGAGGAGTTAAGACAATAGTAGTCGCTACGCTCGCTGTATCGCCCTCTAAGCGAAAATAAGGTAACATACTATCTGTTATTCATTCGCTATAAATCCTCTAATTCGGAATTTAAAAAATCTTAAAAAATCTTTGGGAACTAAACTCTAAGTTCTGAACTTTTACTACATTTGCACGCATAATCTTATTGTCATGAAAAAAATCACTTGTGGTGAGCTCTGCCACTTTGCTCAAAGAGCCATCGTTTTAGTTTTAGTTTTCGTTTCCGTTGCCCCAGCTTCAGCCCAGCAGCCTGGTGTGTTTACCGATGTTCCCGATATTGATGTGATACGTGTGGGGAATGATTACTACATGACCTCCACCACAATGCATCTTTGTCCTGGAGTGCCTGTGATGCATTCTACAGACTTGAAAAATTGGGAGATTATAAACTATGTGTATGATATTTTAGAGGACAATGATCGCACCACTCTTTCTGGTGGTCATGGCTATGGTAGCGGTTCATGGGCAAGCAGCATAAGATACGTAAATGGTGTGTTCCATATCTGCTTTATAGCCAATGAGCAGAAGAAAACATACATCTATCATACCACCGACCTGCGCAAGCCACGTTCGGAATGGACCAGAACGGAATTTAATGTGATGTTTCATGACCCTGCGCTGATTTACGATAATGGTCGTGCGTTTGTGGCTTACGGCAATGGAAAGATACACATCACCGAGCTCACACCTGATTTCAGTGGCATAAAAGAAGGTGGAGTGAATCAGTTGCTGGTGGATGCCACCGACAAGAAGTGCATGCTGAATGCTGAAGGCAGTCATCTGTATAAAGTTGGCGATTACTACTATCTGTTTGTAATCGACTGGCCTGCTGGTGGCATTCGCAGGGAAGTGTGCTTCCGAACAAAAAATCTTCTTGGAGATTGGGAAAAGAAAATCATCTATTACGAAACTCTTAACGAAGGACTTGGCGGATTTACTGCCAATGGGTGTGCTCAGGGTGGAATTGTTGACCGTGCAGATGGCACCTGGCAGGCATTCCTGTTTCAGGATCAAGGTCCGCTTGGGCGTGCTCCGGTCTTTATGGACATGGCATGGGAAGACGGATGGCCAGTCTTTGCATCGGTAAAGGACAATAAAGGATTGGGAACCTTGCAGCCGTCAATATGCCATTCGGATGAATTCAGCAATCAGCAATTATCCATGGCGTGGCAATGGAATCATAATCCAATAAACGACTCTTGGAGTCTGACTGAACGTCAGGGATGGATGCGACTGCATACGGCATGCGTTGCTCCACACATTTTCCGTGCACGTAATTCTCTCTCTCAGCGATTGCCTGGCGGATGTCCTGTTACTGAGGTTTGCATGGATGCCAAAGGAATGACAAAAGGCGACCGTGCAGGAATATGTGCTTTCCAGAGCAATTATGCAAGTATTGGAGTTGAAGTAGATACAGACGGAAAAAAGGAACTCATTGTGCGCCAGCGCAACTCAAAAGGGCAACCACGTACCTCGTTTGTTCTCGATGATGATGGCAACAAAATCGTTTACAAGCAGAAATTAAAGAAAGATAAGATTTATCTGCGCATCAGTTATAAGTTCTATGACGCTACGACCACATCAGAAACCATGAACACAGCAACATTGTCGTATTCATACGATGGCAAGAAATGGACAGATGTTGGTGTTGAACTGAAGATGCAATACACCCTTGACGTTTTCATGGGCTACCGCACATTCCTCTACTGCTATGCTACAGAGAAACTTGGCGGATATGCAGATTTTGATTATTACCGACTAAACGACCAATTATGAAAAAGGTATTTGTGATTTTTATTACATTGTTTGCTTGTATGGAATGTGTGTGTGCAAGCGAAAAGAAAAACCTGCTGACAGGCGATGCGACAAATTTTGACGGAGGCACCCTTGGCGGATGGACTACATGGGGACATAAGACTGGTTCTATTTCCGTCTTTTCGCCTGGTTATGGAAATAAAGGATATTGTGCCCACCTGAAAAATCCTGATAGCGGTGATTCGTGGAAAGAACAGTTTGCATACAATTTCGGTACAGAACTTACATCGGGCATCACCTATACCTTCCGCTTCAAGGCAAGATGCGCTTCAGGTAGCGGACAACTGCAAACCTGCTATCAGAACAGCGACTATTCAGTACAAGGCGATTGGACTGTAGTGCAGGTTACTTCGCAATGGCAGACTTATGAGCATGATGTAAACATCACAAATTCGGGAATTGTACGTATTATTTTCAATTTTGGTGCTGTTGCAGATGATTACTACATAGACGATATTGAGTTTATCGGTGAGAGTAATATCCCTGAGCCAGTGGAAATAGATGTGCCCATCAGGAAATATGCTGAAAAACTGAAAAAAGATGTAGGGGTGGCGGTATCAATCTATAACACTAATATTGACGATGACAGTCAGATGTACTCAAAGACCATCTATCAGAATTTCAACATGGTGGTGGCTGAAAACGAAATGAAATTTGATGCCACCGAACCATCACGCAACAATTTTAATTATTATAACGGCGACCGACTGATAAAATTTGCCCAACGCCACAATATGAAAGTGCGTGGGCACGCTTTATGCTGGCATTCACAATGCCCGCAATGGGTTTCAAAAGATGGTTATGCTAACGATAAAGGTTGGACGAAGACCGAACTGCTTGCCATTCTGAAAAATCATATTTTCAATGTCGTAAAGCATTTCAAAGGAAATATCTGTGAATGGGATGTGGTGAACGAGGTTCTTGACGACAGCCAAAGTGAATCTGGTGTGAACAGCGGTGGCTACAAAATGAGAAATTCAATATGGTATAATGTTATAGGACTGGAATTTATTGATTCCGCTTTTGTATGGGCTCATCAGGCTGATCCAGATATGGACTTATACATTAACGACTATAGTTGCGATTATGCCAACCAATTGAAGGCAAGGGCAATGTATAATCTTGTGAAGAATCTTATCAAACGCAAAGTTCCGATTACTGGAGTGGGATTGCAATGTCATCTTGGAGCAGGACCAGGATGGGTGGATTCGCTCAACATGGTGAAAAACATGAAGCAATATGAAGAATTAGGACTGAAATGCATAATTACCGAACTCGACCTTGGAACATCCGACACGTCAGAACGCGGACTGAACATCCAAGCCGACAATTATCGCACGATAACCAATATCTTCCTGAATGCGAAAAATTCCCCTCATGCAATAATATGGGGTGTGACTGATGACAAGAGTTGGCGCAGCAATGAAAAACCTTTGCTGTTCGATGCAAATTTCAATCCTAAACCAGCCTATTTTGGTGTTTGCAACGCATTGAAAATAAAAGCATCCAAATTAGGTGATGCCAACAATGACGGATTTGTGAATGTGAATGATATTACGACCATTGCAACGTATATTCTTAATGGAACAGCCTATCCATTTAATTTCAACAATGCAGATGCCAATCAGGATGGCATAATCAATGTCAACGACATCACATCAACAGCATCATTTATTTTGGAATAACCTTAAAACCTCACAACCATCTGCCCAAGGGTGGGTTGGGTGGCTGCCTGTTTGCCATCAACGAGCAGAGTCAGTCCCTTGCCCTGATGATACCGCTGACCATCCTTGTCCCAGATGATTGTCAGCACGTGCCCTTTATAGTTTATGGCATCCAGACAGAAATAATCCCATTTGCCGTTTGGCAGCAATGGATTGATGATGATTTTGTCGTCTTCCTGTGGACGCAAGCCCACAAGACCAGTAATTATCAAGTCGGCAAATGTGGAATGATTGTAATAACGGCTACGTTCTCTGTCGCCCATCAGCCATGCACCATTTTTCTCATCTAAATATTCACCAATATATGGTCGTCCGCGATGATGCTGGCTTTCAACGTATAATTCCAATTGGCGGAAGTAAGCATCCGATAACGATGACGATAACGATGACGATGACTCTGCGTTTAAAAAGTTTGCCAATGCTGTCAATGTCTGTGAGGTTGCAAATGGCCAAATGGCACCATCCCATTCGCAAGTGCCTACACCATGAGTACGGAATTGTGGATGTCGGCGTTCTGCCGTAGTCAGTCCGTATGGTGCAGAAAAGCCTTTTTCGTCGAGTATCTGCAACCATGCTTCATTGAACTTTCCATTTTCAGGCATATTGAAATACCACGGTATGAAACCTATTGCCTCGCGGACATTGGATAAGGTGTCGTGGAGGGTTTCAAAAAAATTATGCTTAGGATTCCAAAGTTTTGTTTCAACCAAATTCTTTATTCTTGCAGCCTCTAAAGAAAAGTCCTTGGCTTTTTCCGTATCACCGAATTTTTCAAACATTGCCGAAAGGGCTTTTGCATTGCCATACATATAACTGTTGATGGTAGGGCGGGCATTTTGCTGTTTTCGTGCTCCGCTGATACTCTCTTCCATTCCATCACGAACATCATATTGCCAAAAGAGCCCATTTTCCAAACTATGAGTCTGTTTCCATTGCAGATATTCTGTTTCTAATGATGGCAAGAGTTTTTTCAGGAAAGCCGTATTGTCGAGCACCTTCCAGGCTTCATATACAGCGGCAGGATTCCACGAAGAAAATTTCTCCAGTTTCGATAATGGCTGACCATCGTTGCCATGATACCAAAGATTAAGGTTTTGCTGGAGGTATTCCGTATTGTGTAGCCATCTACCCTCCATAATATGATGACCTATGGCACAAGCAATAAGATTGTATTTATCAGCATAACTGCGTTTTACCAGAAATTCCGTAATCCCATAACCTTGCGGAGTTTTTTCAATATGCTTTCTTAACGACCACCAGCGATAATAATACATTTCGCGGAAATTTTCTTGTGGACAGTCGAAGAGTGGAATCTCACGTCGCATCCATTCTGAAGCCTCGGAATTGGGAATATCAGTAATGATGTTCTCATCTTCCATATTGTTGAAATGCTCTGCATAATGGGCATAGTCATCATATTTCAGCATTGCAGTTTCAGCATCGCCATCGAGTGATTTTGTCTTAAAATCAGCAATTTCAAATACCGACAGAGAATCCATATCATCAGCACGCGGCATATCGAAGAACTGGTCGGCTGGCGTTTCAATGTCGGGCTTATCAAACAGGCTGCCAGTACGGAACAGCACACGGCAAAGAGATTCTACAGGAGTGTCGAACTGCCGCTTGGTGCAGAACTTTCCGTTTATATAATAATAGGCACGATGAAGTTTTGTTGAAAGAATAGCCTTTACATGATAAGTGGTATTTGGCTTATATTGCCTTAAAAGAGTGGCGGAACGCGCACCACCCTTTGCCAAAAAATTAGCGGTGGAATCGATGATTATTCGTGATGCCACATTACCCTTATCGTCCAAAAATTCTATATGCAGCACACCATGGTCGTTCTGCTCTGAACGTACATCGAATTCCACTTGTAGTTCTTTTGTGTCGGGCAGAATCTTTTCAACCTTTGCATAGTCGTAAGGGTCACGGTCGGTTAGTCGCAACCAGTCGCCATTCAGACTAACTGAAGCCCAGAGAGGAGAATAGATGTTCCAATCGGTCATTTCTTCCAATTTGGAATAATTGCAGAAGCAGCCAAAGGCATGTTGGGTAGCATCAAGTTTCACTGGTACAGGAATACGGCTCACCCACATATCTTCCTTATTGTGAGAGTAAGTCACCCACAAATCGCCATCAGGTGGAGTTCCGTTACCTTCCTGAATGCCGCGTGTATATTGTGGACCATAGTTTTTATAAGCTCCACCATGACGCTCTGGAGTAACGTCGCCATGCACAAGATTCAATGTAGTGTATTCCAATCCGTCTTTACTCAGCGATATTGCCAACGGCCAACGGTATTCAGCAGGATTATAGACAGTGGCGTATGTGCCATCAGAAAGTCTTTGTCCCCAGATTTTAGCATTACTATTTACAAAGCCGTAAGCCCTTTCGCAAGGATATTTCCAGGTGCGTCCGCCATCGCTGCTAATGCTCGTTACAGCATGTTTCCACAGAGCCACCTTACGTCCATCGGGAAGTGTGTATCCACAAAATGCCTTGTATGGTGAAGCCAATGGCAAGATAGAATCGTTCCTGTCTGCTTCCTCAACCCATTGCATACGCTGCATTGGGTCGGCTATCATTTCATCCACAGCCTTGACAAAAGCCTTGTCTTTTGATTTTTTGTAAAAAGGATAATCCGTATTCGACTCATTGAAACCATGATTATAGTAAATGAAATAAATATCCCCAAACTTGCCATTATCCTTTATTTCGCGAACCACACGTCCAATGCCATTTCCATCGTTAGGATCATCTTTTGGAGCGAGCACAATGCCATAGTTGCCTGTAGCTAACAGTCGATTGTTGCATTTGCTCACATAGAATCCCACACGCTGGTGCATCACAGCCTGCAGATTCTTCGCCACAACACCAGGGAGGTTAGGTTTAGTAACACCGTCGGGCACATTATATTCAGGAAACAGCACAACAGGTTCGCTCCAGGAATATCCATCAGTGCTCGTGGTCAACAGAGTGCGCCCAGGAGCCTGATGTTCGCTACGCGGATTGGTAAGATAATGCAGATAGAATTTCCCTTTCCAATAAGCTAAGAACGGCTGATGATTATAAGTCCAAGGCTTCGATGCCCTCATCACCTGAATGTTGTGAACACCGACAACAGGCTTCAAACCACCATCATGACGTGCAGGGATGGCAATAGTCTTGCCTGTGAAATGCACTTCATCCTTAGGCTGATAGTTAACAACCTTAAAATAGTCGTCCTTCTCTTGTGCTACTACAATTTGACTTATGATGCAGCAAGCAAATAGTATAAGTGAAAGTTTTTTCATAATGTAATGTACTGTTTTGCTGTTCTTAATGGTTTTTCAAAACAGCGATGGTTGCAGCATGTTAGTCAGCACTTTCTTCATCCCTTCCGAATCGTTGACAATCGTGAAGTACTGGCGATAGTTGCCACGAATGAAATTATCAGCCTGTAGTTGCTCTATTAGTTCAACGAGTTTATCCCAGCAGCCATCGATGTTGTAAAGAATAATATGCTTTTCATGATAGCCAATAGTTGCAGATGCAGCAACAGTAAAGATTTCGTCAAGAGTTCCGATACCACCAGGCAGAGCAACAATAACATCACTTTTCTCTACCATCACATCTTTTCTTATACTCAGATTGTCAACCATGACTTGCTCATCCACGTAGTCACTGACTTTTCCCCATTCCTCAATTTTTGAAGGAATAACACCTATGGTGTGTCCGCCATTCTCTTTCACAGCCTTGGCAATACATTCCATCAGTCCCATATTGCAACCACCATACACTAAAGCAAAATTGTTTCTACCCATAAACTCGCCAAGTTCCTGAGAGGCCTTAAAGAATATTGGTTTTATGGTTTCGTTTGCTGAACAAAATACTGCAATTTTTTTCATATAATTTTCGGTTATGCGGTTTTCCGGAATTTCTGGTCTTTCCAGGCAACCTTATTTAGAATACTAATTGTAATTGTGTTACCCAGCAACGTGAATCATTGCCATCGGGTGAATCTTTTAATTGAAAAAGCGATGACAAACGGCACATCTTGTAGAACCACCACTGCACTCCTGCCAGATAATTATGTGTAAGATTTTTTTGCAACATGTTTTTGTCAAAATATTCATAGTCAAGCACTAAATCTATGCTTTGTTTCTGCTTTTTCAGTTTTATAAGTTTCAGCCATGCTTCAGCGTATGCCGACTGCGACGGAGTACCCTCATCCCATCCGCGTAGATACTCGCTGCGCAAATAGAATTGATCAGTATTTGCCTCAACTCCTATTGCCCAACGCTGGCGCTTATAGTCGTCGCCTTTGTCGAACTGACCGTATTGGTCGTCGGCAATAGCATGTCCTGTGCCAAGATATGTGGACGTAGAGAAAGTGAGACTCTTGCATGGTTTGTAATCAATCTTTATGGCAATATCTTTCTGGTTGTTGTTTTCTGCCTGATTCATTCCTGAGCCATTAAACACACCAACAGAGTACGACAGATGATGATACCCCTTATCAGACTTGAACAAATCGCCACCGACAGACAGTCCTAAGTCACGTCCTACAAAATTTCCATATGAAGCATCGCCACCAATGCCAGCAAGATAGGCTAAACCTTCGTGGAAAAATATGTTACCAACAACTATAGGGGCTAACGGACTTTCGATAGAAAACGGTATTTTACCTTGACCGAATTTCACTTTAAAGGCATCACTAAATCGATATTCTCCCCAGTATTCGTGCAGATATTTATCCGATGTCTTTGAAGCAATGTCAATCATTGCAAAAAAGTTGAGCTTGGGTGTGAGTTGCAGATTAGGCATAAGAATCACCCGCGTAAGTTCAAACTTATTGGTGGTTTCATCATTGATGTTCTTGATATTGTAGTTTGCTTGTCCGTAACCTTGCAAGTTGAATTTCAGGTCGCCCGACTGGACAGTTACCCCTTGCGCCAGAACATTAACAGCTAACAGAAAACTGGCAAACGACAAACAAATGGATTTTTTCATTATAAGTTTAGTTTTTTTAAAATCACCGCAAAGGTAAGGAAAAGGTTGAGGGTTGAGGGTTGAGGGTTGATGGGTTTTAAGTTTTTTTATTAAAAAATCATAAATCCCTCACCATTAACCTCTAACCTCTAATCTTTTTTCTTACTTTTGCCGAAAATTGCAAATATTATGAAAATAATTGATTTCAGCAAAGAAAACACTGTTCTCAATCAGTTCATGCTTGAGATTCGCGACAAGAACATCCAAAAAGACAGACTTCATTTCCGTAAGAACATCAATCGCATAGGTCACATGATGGCTTACGAGATAAGCAAGTCTTTGACTTATGAGGCAACAAAAGTAGAGACCCCACTTGGCGAGGCAATTTGCAACGTGCCAAAAGATGATGTAGTGCTTGCAACAATCATGCGTGCAGGTATTCCATTCCATCAGGGTTTTCTTGAGGTTTTCGACAATGCCGAGAATGCCTTTGTGTCGGCCTACAGAAAATATATTGACGAGACTACCTTCAAGGTGCATGTGGAATATCTCGCATCCCCAAGGCTCGACAACAAGACTCTCATTATTGTTGACCCAATGCTTGCTACAGGAAAAAGCCTTGAATTGGCATTGCATGCGTTACGGACAAAAGGATGTCCAAAGCGCATAATTGTAGCTGCTGTAATTGCTGCACGACCTGCTTTTGAGAATTTGAGTCAAGTGTTTCCAGATGACACGGAAATTTATTGCGGTGCCATAGACGAAAAACTCAATGAGCATTCATACATCATCCCAGGACTTGGCGATGCTGGTGATTTGCTCTATGGCGAAAAAGAATAATCCTGTTTAAAATCCCATTCCTGCACTGTAGATTACTATTTTGTCGGGGAATCTTTCTTTGTATTCATTAATAGCCCTTTCCATATCTTCCCTGCTGGTTTTGCCGACAGGGAATTTTCTTGCCCATTGGCGTGGTGCAAGATTCTTTCCAGCCTCTGGAGCCCAAAGTCCCTTGTCGCTGTAATGCCAATAACGGATGTCGATGATGTCAACCACCTTGCTGAGTACAGAATCGGCAAGAATGGCATCCTGCGCATCTTTCGTACAACTGAGAGCAATGAGTGGGTGCACTCCCGTTTCCGTTTCCCATTCAGAAATTGTTTCAAGCCAAAATTTAGTGAAAAGGAGTGGACCAGTATATTCTGCACTAATGAAATGCACAACATTAGGATTGTCTTTCAGTTGTTCTAAGCACATCCTGATATAATGCCTATGCAGAGGACGCAAAATACTATCTTCAACATTATAGAATTGCTCTGCAAGGAAGATACGCTTATCACCAGCAAATGGCACTGGTTCAGGGAATGTAGTGCAATTGATATTATTTACAGATCGCCAAGGACAATCCACCCAATGAGCTCCCGCTTCGAGAATGTTGTGCTGGAAATACATCTGATTATACAGGAATATTTTTTCTGCAGCAGCCTTATCAGCAAACTCTCTTAAACGACTCCAATACCAATTGTTAGGTTTTGTAAGGTCGTATTTGCTCAGTCCATCCCATGCCGTCCCTTGTCCGCTGCGTGCAAATGGCTGTTCATAGAATGGAGCCTCAACACAACCATCAGACCTGCGTATTCGTTCGTGGTCGATGCGGCGAAGGTCGTACCATAATCCGTAATGATGGTCAAGACTACCGAATTTATGGTCTTTCAGATATTTCACAACATCGTCAATCCTGTCAGTCCAACCAGTCCCCTCGTATCCGGGCACAAAGCGTGTGATAGCAGGACGGGCAGATTTTGTCACCCATGAATCTTTTGTCCTACCATTCCACCAAGGAATAGAGTAAATAAGCCGGGAGCTGTGAGCCGTGAGTTCACGGATTTGGGGATTCCCTGGTTCCCTGAACCCCTGAATCCCTGAATCCCTGGTTCCCTGTTTCCCTGATCCCCTGATTTCCTGAATTCCTAAATTCCTAAATTTCCGATTCCCTAATTCCTTGTTTTCCAGATCCATAATCCACATTTCCATTGTGAGGCGCGGAGTGGTAAGGCTTTCTTGTGCCATTTTCTGCGCCTGTTCAACTGTTGGCGAACTTGTAGCATCTGTATTGCGTGGAAGAATATAAGGATTCATTACATCGCTGAGTTTCTGTCCTTTGCCTTTCAATCGCTTACTGAGTTGGTGATAGAACAGGCTTCGTGGATTGACATGGTCGTTGCTGCTTGTCCATTCCGCATCGCCCCACAAACAGCCCCAACAACCATGCCCACTGTTCTTGTTGTTGGTATCAGGAGAATAGCATTTTATGTTTGCTGCTGTACATTGCCAAACCATGGAATTTGCTGTGTTCCATCCTGTGCCAGTGCGGAACTGTTCAAGATTCATTAGAGCAATGTCGTTTCCGTCAATGTTCACTATATCGAAAAGCAATCCTGGTGCCCATGCACCAATACTGCCACTAAAGCCCAAAGACTCTTCTCCTTCGCATTGTACGAAAGCATTAGGTCCTGGGGCACAGTAGCCAGCAGCAAAGTCGTGTATGCCATGCCGCGAGATACATCTTTGAAATAGAGTTTGTTGTCCGCGAGTAATAAAAACATCGCGCCGCCAGCCACCTATTTCCGAAACTGGTTCCGAGGCTATACAGTCCTGAACAGTAATGCGCGAACATCCTTTCTGCAAAATGACCGCAGAACCCGACAAATGCTTGAAGTTAACCTTGTCAATCCAGCAATCACGAGCATTGTCCATATAAATTCCCGTCCAGCAATGATCCTCATCTTTTGGATTCCAGCCATTGACTTGCGATGATATGGTAAGGTCTTCAATGCCAATTTCGCTGATTTCTTTTTTGTCGTCGAAGGTAGAAATTACAAAATCAGAAGCTTTGATAGTTGCAGAACAACCAAACATGGTTATTGGTGCGTCGAGAGTAAGGCTATCTCCATTAATTCCGACAATTGTTCTGTTCCAAGTGATTTTTATGTCGCCTTCTTTCCATCCTGTATAGTCCAGTCCACCGCCAAAATCATCGCATTTATGTTCTTTAATCCAATTCTTATCAGCAGTCCACTGAATGAGAATGCGTGAGGATATTCTTGACCCATCCCAAAAGGATGGGGAACTTTTGGTTGCTTGTCCTTTTTCGTTATCGTTATCGTTAGATGCTCCTCCTTCAACATATATGGCTGCACCACGGTCAAAACCTCGCTTTACAATTATGGTTTTATCTCGACCCATTCCGCGCATTACAATGCCAGAAGTTGAGATGCGCAACGGCTCATCGATAATGAATACACCTTCGCCTAAAATCAAAGCACCACGAATCCCGTTTTTATCTGGTTTCATCGTAGAAATTTTATCTATTGCCGATTGCAGGTATTTGGCATCAGAGACATAAAATTTTGGTTCTACTTGTGGTAAGGATTTCTCAGAAGCATGGTAACCACAAGTGGAATAATCCATAGGTATAAAAACTTGTTTTGGTTGTTTGCCAGCATTAGCATTTTGCGAAAAGGCAATAGCAAAAACAGAAAATAGAAACAATATAGTTTTCATAGGCTTTACATTTCGGGCAAAAGTAGGCAAAAAAAATTTTTCCCCCAATAAAAGATTATATTGAGCAATAAAATAGGTGTTTCATTTAGTTTTTTTGAGAAAAAATTTTGTTTTTTGAAAATTAGTATTATCTTTGCGCCCAATTAACAAAATACCTATTAAAATTTATCAAAGGATTTATTTTACTATTATGAAAAGAACTTTTAAAACTTTGGCGAAATTGTGTATTTTTGCCGTGACGGTTGTCCTGTGTTCTTGTCAGCGTGGAGATAAATGTGATGAAATGTTTGACCCAGGAGTATCGGGTCAAGTCATGACTTCTCCTTCTGCAGAAGAAATCATCATTACTCCGAGTGAAGACGGAAGCAGACAGACAATCAGTTGGCCACTCATCAAAGGTGCGGGTGGCTTTGACCTAAAGCTATACGAAGGCTCTACTGGAGAATTGCTTGCAGAAGCAATTGTTGATGGATCTTCTTACACCACATCACGTGAAGAAGATATGAACTACAGATTGGAGATTAGAACTCTCGGTAATGAAAGGTATAACAATACTGATGCTCCTGAAGCAACAGAAAAGTTGTTTACGACCTTCACCCCTTCATACGCAACTATTCCTGACGGAACGGATCTCTGCCAGTATTTTGCAGAAAATCCTGCTCCAATAGGTGCTGAATCTTCTTATTATGACCTCGAAGGTGGTGGACACTATACGGTTAGCGGTTTGCTTGATTTTGGTGCAAGTTCAGTTGTCTTGCGTTCAAACAGCAAGAGCAACTATGCTACTATCACATACGGTGAGACAGGAGCGATTGAATTCTGTGCAGGTTTTGGTACAAAGTATCTGAACTTTGATTGTTCTGCATCTTCAAAGCCTGTATTTGCATTTTCTGCAACTCCAGCCATTGAAGCAGATGCTGAACATAACAGCTATCTTCAGATTACCAACTCTTTTAATATCCAGAATTCAAATTTTGAAGGGGTAAACGATTATTTCCTCTTCAACAACAAACTGAAATATTGTTTGAAGACTGCTCTTGTAAACAAAACTTTTGTCCACCTTACTTCTGTTAACATGTCTGCTGGTGCAGTGTTCCAGATTTATGATGGCGGTGCTTTCATCAATGATTTTACAGTAAGCAATTCCACATTCTACAACACTGGTGAAAGCGACCAGAAGTATTTTGTACGCTATAACAATTCAGGTCGTGCCGACCGTGCCGGATACACTTCTACAAAAGTGACATTCACAAACAATACATTCTACAACATTTGCCACACAGGTCAGTGGGCAAATTATGACGGCATTGTTTCAAAGGGTGAAACAGAGTTTACGGTGCTAAAAAACATATTCTATGATTGCGGAAGCGGACAAGTTCCACGCCGTATTCTGAAGAACAACGCTTCCATGTTTAACGTATGCTGCGTGTTCAGCAACAATACTTATTGGTTTGAAGGTGCTCCTGAGGAAAACAACACTAATTATGACAGTGGATATCAGCTGCAGGGCGAGCCTTTGTTTGAGAATGCTGCTGAAGGCAACTTCAAACTTGGCGAATGTGAACAAAAGACAATTGGTGCAGGCGACCCTCGCTGGCTCGAATAAGGTGTAACAAATAATGGTAAACAATATGAAAAAGATAATTTTTTCTTTAATCGCAATAATGTGCATTTCGTTGTCAGCGTTTGCACAAAGCAAGGTTACAGGTACTGTCGTTGATGAATTAGGCGAACCTGTTATTGGAGCAACCGTGAAGGTAGTCGGTCAGCCAGCAGGCGGTGTTGTAACAGACCTTAATGGTAAATATTCCATCGCAGTTCCTGATGGTGGAAAGGTTGTAATTTCTTACATTGGCTATACAAGCCAGACTGTAAAGCCTGGTGGAAAGGTACAGTTGAAACCAGATTCACAGAATCTTGAAGAGGTTGTAGTGGTTGGTTATGGTGTACAGAAAAAGGCTCACTTGACAGGTTCGGTAGGAACAGTTGCAATGGACGATATTTCCGACTTATCGAATGGTAGTTTGGCTAATTCATTGTCGGGTATGGTTAATGGTATGAGTGTCAGCGGTGGAAACAGCCGTCCAGGTGAAAATGCCAGAATCCAGATTCGTGATGTAAGCGATTTCGGTGATATTGGTGTCAATCAGCAACAGCCTCTCTTCGTAATCGATGGCTACATCTATCCAAACGACGTAAAGGTGGGCAACAGTAGCCAGAACCTCGGTGCTGAGGCATTCAACAATCTCGACCCTAATGAAGTGGAAAGCATTTCTGTATTGAAAGATGCATCGGCTGCTGTTTATGGTTCACGTGCTGCCAATGGTGTTATCCTCGTTACCACAAAGAAGGGTAAAGTTGGTGCTCCAAAGATTTCTTACAGCGGTCAGTATGGTTTCACTGGTGCTGTGTCGCATCCTAAGATGCTCGACTCATACAACTGGGGACGTTTATATAATATCTATCAGACTGTGGATTCAAAGAGCACCACTATCGACCATAAGACCGACCTCTTCCAGGCTGATGAACTTCAGGCTATGAAAAATCTCAATTATGACTTGCTTGACAAATATTGGAAGACTGGTGCTACATATAAGCATGGTGTTAACGTGAGCGGTGGTACTGACAATGTTACTTATTTCGGTAATGTTTCTTTCTTCACTCAGGATGGTAACCTTGGCAAACTCGACTACAGTCGCTGGAACTATCGTGCTGGTGTTGACCTGAAAATCAATAAATGGATTAAGGCTAATCTTGCTGTAAATGGCGATTATGGTTCTCACAAGACTCCTCTGATGAAAATCGGTGGTTCAAACAATGAAGACTATAATCTTCTCCTCACTCGCCCTCGCTACATTCCTGAAGAGGTTAATGGTTATCCAATCATTGCCTACGGTCCAAGCAACGGTCTGAAGCAAAATTCACAGCTCTATTCTTTTGAAAGACTGCAGAACGATGGTGACTTCAGTGAATCAAAGTCAAACAATATGACAATCAACACTGGTGTGTCATTGGATTTAGGCTTTATCAAACCTCTCAAAGGTTTAGGCGTGAAATTCTCTTACGCAAAGAGCATCAATAATGCAAAGACTAATCAGTATGCTTCATCATACACTCTCTTTGGAATGACCGACAGAACTGGTAGCGGTGCTCACCTCTACACTCCAGTTGCTGGACAGGAATATGAACCATTCATAGATTCTTCAAACTTCGTGGCTCGTACAGTTGGCAATTCAAACAGCACTACTGACCCTGGTTATCTGTCGAGAAACATGACTCGTACCGACAATTATCAGATGAACTTTATTGCAACATACGCTCGCGAATTCGGTTCGCATAGCGTTAATGCTTTGTTCTCTATCGAGAAGTCTGAAATGGAGATGGAATATCTCTATGGCGAAGTAACTTCTCCATACGAATTCACAACATGGCAGTCGAACTCCGCAAGTGGCGACAAGACTACAACCTTTACCCGTTCTGAGGGTGCAACTCTCTCTTACATCGGACGTGTGAATTATGCTTACGCAAACAAGTACCTGTTTGAATTCCTATTACGTTCGGATTCATCACCAAAATTCTCACCAGCAAAGCGTTGGGGTACATTCCCTTCTTTCAGTGCAGGTTGGGTAATCAGTGAAGAACCTTGGTTCCAAAATAGTGTGAAGTGGATGGATCATTTGAAGCTCCGTGCGTCTTGGGGTCTCACAGGTCGTGACAACACTAACCCTTGGCAATGGATGACTATTTATTCACAGGATGCAAAGAATGGTGTGGTATTAGGTACTGGCGCAAGCAACAATTCAGGCAATGCCATTACTATTAATAAGGACAATGCTTCTGTAAACACTCTTGTGCATTGGGATAAATCTTACAAGCTGAATGTTGGTTTGGACTTCAATGTATTGGATAGCCACCTCGGTGTTGCATTTGATTTCTACTATAACAAAAACCGCGAAATGTTGTTGAAGAAGAGCCAGAATATTCCTGGTACTGTAGGAACTGGTTCTGCTGCACAAAATGTTGGTGAAATGGACAACTGGGGATGGGAACTCGGCCTCACTTGGAAAGACCATATTGGAAAGGACTTCAAGTATAAGGTTGGCATCAACACAAGCATTTCTGACAACAAGGTTCTCAACATGGACTGGAGCACAGATTATCTATATCGCCAGATTACATACGGACATCGCTCTGATGTTGGTGTATGGGGTATGCAGTGCATAGGTATGTTCCGTTCTTATCAGGATATTGATGAGTTCTGGGCTACCTTGCAGGCTGCTGCTGACAAGGCTGGTACAACTCCTTCTTATTTAGGCAAGTCTAAAGACCAATTGCGTCCAGGTATGCTTATATATAAAGATGTGCGTGGTCCACAGCAGCCTGACGGTTCATACGCTCCTGCTGATGGTATCGTTGACCGCAACCTTGACCAGGTTCAGTTGTCAAAGCGTTCATCTAATCCTTACGGATTTACTGTAAATCTTAGTGCTGAATACAAGAGATTCTCTATCTCCACACAGATTAATGCAAGCTGGGGTGCTTACAGTTTTGTTCCAGCATCAGCATTGCAGCCAGGAACAAGCAACAATATTGGTATGGAGGTAAACAATATGCCTTCATTCTGGAATCCAGACAATGTGTTTGCATACACAGATGTGTATGATGCAAGCGGCAATCTTATTGTAGCAGCCAACCGCGATGCGAAATATCCATCTCTTGGCGATTATTCAGTCAACAATATTACATCTTCTTTCTGGAGAGTAAATGGTACAAGAATCAAGGTCAACAACCTCACTCTTGCTTATGCACTTCCTACTAAACTCATCCAGAAAATTGGTGTGCAGAGTTGTCGTTTGAATGTTACCGGACAGAACTTGTTCAGTCTCTATAACCCATATCCAGATCATTTCATTGATCCAATGACTACTTACGGAACTTATCCTACTCTTCGCAAGTTCACTGTTGGTGTAAATATTTCATTCTAAACTATGGAGATTACAATTATGAGAAAAAATATTTTTAATTTATCAATTTTGTCAGCTTTAGTGCTGATGGTGGCATCTTGTTCTCAGAATTTTCTTGACGAAAAAAGAAATTACGACAATGTCAGTACTGAAGTTTATGACTATGCAAGTGGTGTAGAGGGACGTTTGAACTTTATCTATAACCAATGTCTTGCTGATGCAAATTCGAGCATCACATGGAAGACTCCTTCAACAGGAACTGCTGACGATGCTGGTAAGTCAACTGAAGAATATTCAGGTTTCAGTGTCTATCTTGATCCTCAGACTCAACTCACTACCGATGGTAATGGGGGAACAAAGGTCCCTGACTATTATCAGAACGTAGCCAACAATGTTCAGGCGAGTGCCTGGGGTAGAATTCGCAATATCAATGATTTCCTTGCCGGAGTTGAAAATGGCAAGTTGTCGAGAGGCGATAAGGATAAGTTTGAAGGACAGGCTTATTTCTTCCGCGCATGGTGCTACTATAATTTCGTGAAATGGTATGGTGGTGTACCTATCGTACGCGAAGTGCTGGAGCCGGATGAATCAACATTTGTTCCTCGTTCTTCAGCACGCGAATGTATTGAGTTTATTTGCGAAGACCTTGATTCTGCTATCGTAAAGCTTAGTAGCGTCACTGCTGCTGGCGGTTGGAATGGTGGCAATTGGGGACGTGTTTCTGCTGGTACAGCAGCTGCTCTCCGCGGTCGCGCATTACTGCTTTGGTGCTCTCCTCTGTTCAACCGTGCAAACGAACAGAGTCGTTGGACTGAAGCATACGAGCAAATGAAGAAAGACCTTATTATAATAAATGCCAATGGCTACGGACTCTACAATGAAAGCAACAACGTGAATGCTTCTGCATGGGCTTCAATGTTCTGCCAGACTGGTGTGAATCCTGAGGCTGTGTTCGTTACATTGTACAACAATATCTTAGGTGACGGATTAGACATTCAGAAGAACAATAGTTGGGAACGTGGCATTCGTCCGTCAAACACAACTGGTTCGGGCAAAGAAGCTTCGGCAATGATTGTTGATTTGTTCCCTATGGTTGATGGTAAACTGCCACAATCAGCAATGGACTTCTACTCAAAACTTCCTACTTCCGACTCGACATATAACAAGATGTTCCCATTCATGAACCGCGACCCACGTTTCTATCGCACATTTGCATTCCCAGGTGTGCGTTGGGCTTTCAGTGGCGATGCTTCAAAAGCCGACAAGAACAATCCTCAAGGTGGTGCTGACTACGCTCTTTGGAACTATGTATGGTACACCGATCAGGAAATGCGCGACAAACCTATGCAAGGCACATCTTACGGTGCTGACAACCTGCTTGGCAACAAGAAAGGTATCTATGTCCGCAAACGTTCCGACGATAAGGATGTCAATAGTCCTCTTTATACTGTCGATACTCTCAGCATATTCCAGTATTCAGCAGCTCCATATATTGAACTGCGCTATGCCGAAGTGTTACTCAATCTTGCCGAAGTGGCATGTGGTGCCGGCAACTATGATGAGGCTTTGGAATATGTGCGCGAAGTCCGCAGAAGAGTTGGCTATACTGACGATTGTGGAATCCCTGCCCTCACAGAAGGAGCATGTATGAGTGCAATCCTCTACGAGCGTATGATAGAACTTGCATACGAAGGAAAACGCTTCGATGATATGCGCCGCTGGTTGCTCTTCGATGGCGGTACTCAGTTCAATACCATCGAAGGCTGCCCACAGACATGGCTTCTGACAGGCTGGGGCGGTAACACTTGTGAATGGTTAGGCGTGAAACCGTTCAACGGACAGCGTCGTGAAAACATGGAATTCCGCGTACAAGACCAGTATGGAGTTGGCACAACAACAGTTGCTGGCGACCCACTTGTCAAGGCTGGTGTAGAGCGCTGCGCACCTATCGACTATCGTCAGCCACTCTATGAGCAAACACTTGTACTGAAAGACTGGTACAACAAGCATCTCATCCGCAAGGATAAGAAGGGAGATTCATACGATTCTAATGAAAACGAATTGAAGATTAACTTCCTTCCACGATATTATTTCCTCGGTCTTGCAAGTGGTCCTCAGAGCAACAACAAGGGACTCCCACAGATGATAGGTTGGGGTGACTATAACAACGGAGGTTCCAACGGAACATTCGACCCATTGTCAGAATAGAAAAATGCAATTTATTACGGTTGTTGGTTGTGGATTTTAGGTTAACCTGTAACCGAAAACCCACAACCGTAATTATAACCCAAAACAATTTACGATTTAAATAATTTACAATTTTTTCCCCCCTAACCTCAAAATCTCATAACCTCATAAACATATGTTTAGACTATTTATCTCCATATTAGTTTTAATGAATGCCATTTCAGGATTTGCAAAATATGGCAAAATCGGAAAGTCTGAAATGTCAACATTCAAAGATGTTGTCACAGGAGTGGAAATCACCATTCTCACAGATACCATGAAGAACGATAGGTTTCTGTATCAGACAGACCCTATGTGGACTTGCGATAGCAAATACCTGATGTTCCGTTCATCGAGCCGTTCCGACGAAATGGTGGAATCCAAGGATCGTGAAGGCAACTTGAAACAATGGCGTGCCACACAGCTCTATCTTATTGAAATTGCAACAGGCAACATTATTCAGATAACCACAGGAAAAGACACAGGCAGCGGCTTTCTTGCAAATCGTTCCAACAAACTTTTCCTCAATCGCAAAGTCAATGACAACTGGAATATGTATGTCATCGATTTGGATCAGTTTCTGGCAGATGTAAAAGACTCAAAAATTCCAACCGCAAAACCTCAAAAGCGCAAAACCTCAAAATCTAAAGACATTAAAAGCGCATACGAAACCTATATTGGTACGTTCCCAAAGGAGATGAGGCGCCCTGGAGGTTTTTGTATAAACAGCGAAGACGATTGGGCTTATATCACAGTAGAGCGTGACGGCACTCAGGAGGAAATAGAAAGAATGAATAAGAATGCTTTCCTTCCAGAAAGCAATCAACCTGTGAAAATCAAACCTACACTTGGTGGAGTTAGAAAAATGAACCTGAAAACTGGACAGGTGGAAAAGGTTTGTGACGTAGAATTCAGAGTAGGTCATATTCAGGCAAGCAGATTCCGTGGTGATGAGATTGTGTTCTGCAATGAGACAGGAGGCGATGCATTCCAGCGTATGTGGTTCGTAAAGAGCGATGGCTCAAATCTAAAACCTCTTTATAAAGAAACACCACTCGACTGGGTCACTCATGAAACATTTGCCAGCGAAGACTATGTATATTTCAATATACTCGGTTTCCAGCCACGTCTGCGCAAACAGGCTCACGGTATTTTCCGCATAAATCTGCGCAACGACGATGTGGATGTCTTGGGACAGGTTGAAACAAGTTCACCAGCAGGTGTTGACAATAAGATGCTGGGGGGAAAGGGCTTTTGGCATTGCAATGCAAGCCGCGACAATCGTTGGTCGTGTGGCGACACTTTTGCTGGTAGCGTATGGATAATCAACAACTCCACAGGGGAAAGAATACAGATTGCATCCGACTGCAAAATGAAGCCCGACCATGCACAACCGTTCTTCAGTCCTGATGGCACAAAGTTGTGTTTCCAATCAGGCCATTTCACTAATGGTAAACGGCTCAATCTTATGATGGTTGATTTGACAAAGGTAAAGGGATGGACACCACCAACTCAAGACCTGAAAATGACAGATACCAACACACCGTTGCATTTCATGCAGCCAGATTATAAAATACCATACACACTGCCCACCGCAGAGAATGTAAAAACTTCGTTAGATAGAGTCTTGAACTATGTCGATGCTAACACACCAATAGGAATGAGAACTCCAGACGAGTTGGTTCGTGGAGCATTCCGGCTCACTTCTTACGAATGGGGAGTTACTTATTCTGGTATGCTTAAAGTTGCTCAGATAACTGGTGATAAAGCCTACATGGAATATGCAACGAAAAGAATGTCGTTCCTTGCCGGACAAACTCCACATTTCCAATCTTTGCTGAAAAAAGGAGAAAAGATTGATGGACAGATGCGGCAGGTTATCGAACCAAAGGCTCTTGACGATGCTGGCGCAGTCTGTGCTTCGATGATAAAAGCTCAACGCATGGATGCACATTTGGAGTTGAAGCCACTTATCGACAATTATATGGACTTTATTCTCAACAAGGAATTCCGACTCGAAGATGGCATACTTGCCCGCAATCGTCCACAGTATCATTCAGTTTGGCTCGACGATATGTTTATGGGCATTCCTCCAATGGCTTTCTATGGTAAATTCGATGAAGCTGCCGATCAGATAAAACTCTTTAAGAAACGCATGTGGCTTGAAGATAAGCAACTTTTCCGACATGGTTGGGTGGAATCAATGGATCCACATCCTGCCTTTTTCTGGGCAAGAGCAAACGGATGGGCATTGCTCACCATGACAGAAGTTCTTGATGAACTGCCAGCCAATCATCCCGACCGTGCTGAGATACTACAATTATATAAAAAACATGTCGAAGGACTTGTAAGACTACAGAGCAGTGAGGGCTTTTGGCATCAGCTACTCGACAAGTCTGACTCCTATCTTGAAACATCAGCCACAGCAATCTATGTCTATTGCATAGCACATGGAATCAACGAGGGCTGGCTGAATGCCAAGACCTACGGAGCCTCTACAGTACTCGGATGGAATGCAGTCAATTCAAAAATCAATTCTGAGGGACAAGTTGAAGGCACATGTGTGGGAACAGGAATGGGATTTGAACCAGCATTCTACTATTACCGTCCTGTAAGTCCTTATGCAGCACATGGATATGGTCCTGTTCTTCTTGCAGGTGCAGAGGTTATACGTCTTATTCACAATCAACATCTCCGACTTAACGATAGTGCAATAAATTTTTATTCCTCAGAACCAACATCCAGAGCAGGCATCTTCCATGTTGAAAAAGAATGAATAGTAAATAATCAAAAATAATCAACAATCAATAATAGGGTTGAAATTTGGAAATAGAAGGATTATAATTAATAAAAACTAAAAAACGTCAATAGTAAATTCCATAATGAGTTTATTAGAACATATTACATATCCCTCTGATTTACGTAAGTTGCAAATAGAACAATTGCCGCAGGTATGTGACGAATTACGGCAATTCATTATAGCTGAATTAGCCGATAATCCAGGACATTTCGCTAGTTCACTTGGCACAATTGAACTAACCGTTGCATTGCATTATGTGTTCGATACTCCAAATGATAAGGTTGTATGGGATGTAGGTCATCAGGCATACGGTCACAAAATCCTGACAGGTCGGCGTGAGCGTTTTTCAACAAACCGAAAATTCAAAGGACTACGTCCTTTCCCTTCGCCAGATGAAAGCGAGTACGACACCTTTACCAGTGGTCATGCAAGCAACTCCATATCTGCTGCATTAGGTATGGCTGTGGCAAAAAAGATGACAGACAACAAACATCATATTGTTGCAGTAATAGGCGATGGGGCTATGAGCGGCGGTTTGGCATACGAGGGATTAAACAACGCCTCATCACAACCTAACGACATGCTCATCATCCTGAACGACAACAATATGAGTATCGACCGCAGTGTGGGTGGCATGAAGGATTATCTCTTACATCTGAATACAAACAAGAACTACAATAGACTACGTTTCAAGGCTTCAAACTGGCTCTATTCAAAAGGCATACTTGACGACAAACGCAGAAAATCACTGATTCGTTTCAATAATGCTGTGAAATCACTTATCTCACAACAACAGAATGTGTTTGAGGGTTTTGATATCCGTTATTTCGGTCCATACGATGGACATGACGTTATTGAAGTGGTGCGTGTGTTGCAGGAAATCAAGAACATGACTGGTCCGAAACTGCTTCATCTGCATACCATAAAGGGCAAGGGCTATGAACCTGCAGAAAAAGACCCTACAACATTTCATGCACCAGGACTCTTCGACCCTGATACAGGAAAAAGAATTAGCACTGCTCACGAAAACATGCCGCCTAAATTCCAGGATGTCTTTGGAGAAACTTTGGTGGAACTTGCCCGACAGAACAAAAAAATCGTAGGCATCACACCCGCTATGCCTACAGGGTGCTCGATGAATATTCTTATGCATACCATGCCAGAAAGGGCATTCGATGTTGGAATAGCCGAAGGACATTCTGTAACGTTCTCTGCTGGATTGGCAAAAGAAGGCATGCAGCCATTCTGCAATATTTACAGCAGTTTTGCCCAAAGGGCATACGATAACATCATCCATGATGTGGCAATTCAAAAGTTGCCAGTGGTTATCTGTCTTGACAGGGCTGGACTTGTTGGCGAAGATGGCCCTACCCATCATGGAGCATTTGACTTGGCATATTTACGCCCCATTCCAAATCTCACCGTAGCCGCCCCAATGGACGAACACGAATTGCGCAAAATGATGTTCACAGCTCAACTCAACGGCAAGGGAGCGTTTGTAATCCGCTATCCTCGTGGAAGGGGAGTGCTCACCGATTGGCGATGCCCACTCGAAGAAATACCTGTCGGCAAAGGTCGTTTGATACATAAACCACAAAATCCAGATGCCCTCAAAGTGGCAGTCTTGACTATAGGACCTATTGGAAATGTGGTACGAAAAATTGCACAGGAATTAAATGTAACGCATTATGATATGCGTTTCCTCAAACCAATAGATGAAGACATTCTCAATGAAGTTGGCAGAAATTACGATAAGGTAGTTACAGTCGAAGATGGTGTGAGAAACGGTGGACTTGGTTCTGCCGTAACCGAATGGATGCAAGACCATGACTATAATGTCAAAATCATCCGAATGGGTTTGCCTGATCAGTTCATAGAACATGGTTCCATACCTGAACTGATGAAACTCGTGAAATTAGATGAAGAATCAATAAAGAAGACTCTGACTACTAACTCTAACTACTGACTCAAGGCTATTGTCTTAACTCCTTAACTTCTTTAGCTCCTTAAGTCCACAATTTGACTACTGACTCAAAATCGAAAAAAAACATAAACCAATGAAAATCGTTATATCTGGTGCAAATGGCATAGGAATACATCTGGCAAAACTTATGTTGAGCGACAATGAAGACGTAGTTCTGATTGATGAAGATACCGAGAAGTTGCTCTATCTGACAAGCGACTTTGATATGATGACTATCAATGCCTCACCAACAAGTGTCCAGACTCTGAAAGATGCAGGGATTGGTAGAGCCGACTTGTTTGTTGCGGTAAATGCCGACGAGAATATCAATATCACCAGTAGTGTGCTGGCACATGAATTGGGAGCAAAGAAGATAGTTACCCGAATCGATAATCCAGAATATATGCGACCCGAAATGGTTGAACATTTCAAACACATAGGCATTGATTATTTGGTTTATCCCGAATATCTGGCAGGTGTCGAGACCGCAACCTCACTTCATACAAGTTGGGCAAGAATGCGCTGGGATGTTTATAATGGCGAACTCGTCCTGCTCGGAGTAAAACTCCGTGAAACATGTGAAATACTCAACCAATCACTGAAAGATATTTCTGGACCAAACGACCCTTTCCATATCGTAGCAATAAAGCGCAATGGCGAAACATTGATTCCAAGCGGTATGGATGAATTGAAGCTTTACGATATTGCCTATTTCATGACCACAAAAAATCAGGTTCAATACATACGAAAATTAGTCGGTAAGGCTCAATATGAGGATGTGAAGAATGTGATTATTGTTGGTGGAGGCAAGACCGCCGTAAATGCAGCGAGGTCTATGCAGAAACATTTCAGTGTGAAGCTAATAGAAGCCGATGAGAAGCGATGCGAACAGTTGAACGAATTACTCGAAGATGAGAATATTCTGATTATCAATGGCGATGGTCGCGATTTAAACCTCCTGAGAAACGAAGGCATACAATTCACTCAGGCTTTTGTCTCACTGACTGAAAATTCTGAAACCAATATTCTGGCTTGCCTCACAGCCAAACGACTCGGAGTGCGCAAGACCGTTGCAATGGTCGAAAATCTGGACTATGTTAATATGGCTGAAAGCCTTGACATTGGCACGATAATAAATAAACGTACAATCACAGCAGGGCATATCTATCAGCGAACTCTCAAGTCGGCTGTCGAAAACGTAAGATTTATGATGACCGCCGATGCTGAAGTTGCCGAATTTGTAGTTGCTGAGGGTGCAAAAATTACCAAGACTGAGGTAAAAAAACTGAAACTGCCATCAGACATGAATATCGGTGGACTGATTCGCGATGGTAAGGCATATCTCGTCTCAGGCAATACGCAGATTCAGACAGGCGACCGTGTCGTAGTGTTCTCGCAAGAAACAATGATTAAAAAACTGGCAAAATATTTTACATAATATGCGGTTGTAATGCGCAATCTCACTTTGGTAACCAAAATCATTGGCCATCTGCTTTTCTATGAAGCATTGATGCTGCTCATCTGTCTCGGAATATCAATTTATTTCGGTGAGGATGATATGCTGGCATTCTCGGTGTCAGTATTGGTAACCACTGCAGCGGCTGTTGCCCTATGCCTTGTAAGTCGTAATGCCAAAAACTCTCTTTCTCGACGTGATTCATATCTTGTCGTAACTGCATCTTGGGTGATATTCTCTTTATTCGGCACCTTACCCTATATCATAAGTGGGTACATACCAAACTTCACTGACGCTTTCTTTGAAGCAATATCAAATTTCACCACCACTGGACTCTCAACATTCAATGTTGACATGCCTCATGCGATGATTTTCTGGCGCTCCTTCACACAGTGGGTAGGAGGATTGGGAATAGTGTTCTTCACCATAGCCATCTTGCCATCGTTTGCCGATGGAGAAATAAAAGTCTTTGCAGCCGAAGCAACAGGGCCAACCAAAACAAGACTGCATCCACGGCTCAAAACCAATACACGATGGATATGGTTCATCTATCTCTCACTTACCGTGGCATGTTCTTTCTGCTATTGGATGGCTGGGATGGATACATTCGAAAGCATCAATTATTCCATGGTAACAAGTGCCACTGGCGGACATGCACCATACGCCGACAGCATAGTCCATTTCAATTCCGCCACAATCGACTATATCGCAATAGTGTTTATGTTTCTTGCTGGAATAAATTTTAGTCTGCTCTATTCCATATTCTTCAAACTGGATTTTAAACGCCTATGGCAGAATACTGAACTTAAATTCTATGCCATGATAGTCCTGCTGATTTCAGTCATCATAGCAGCCACCTTATCTATCTCAAATGGATATTCCATACCTGATGCAGTCAGGGAATCCTTGTTCGAGGTAGTCTCCATAATTACCACCACAGGTTTCTATAGCGATGACATTACCTCTTGGGCTGGCGGTGCATGGTTCCTCCTGGTGTTCTGCATGATAATGGGAGCCTGTGCTGGTAGCACGAGTGGAGGTATGAAAGCCATGCGCGTGGTGATACTCCTGAAAAACATGCGCAATGAGTTCCGTCGCATACTGCATCCAAATGCCGTATTGTCGGTACGTGTAAATGGTGGGGTGGTTCACAATTCAACCCAAGCCACCCTTGCCTCATTTATCACCATATACTTTTTAATAATCGTCATCTCATCACTATTCTTCGTGTCAATAGGCATGGATATGGAAGCTGCTTATACGGCAGCCCTCAGCTGCATCAGCAACTGTGGTCCAGCCTTTGGTCCAGCCATCGATGCTTCAATAGGATGGGATGTAATGTCACCAGTAGCAAAATGGTATTGCTCGGCACTAATGCTGATAGGCCGTCTCGAAATATTCTCAGTGCTGATAATCTTCACCAAAAACTTCTGGCGAGATAATTGACGATGGCGATGACTCTGACTCAAAATCGAAAAATCGGAAAATCGAAAAAAACCACAATTCATTAATGGAAAATAACAACAAAAAAAACAGTTCCTTCATCCATGCAGAAGGAATTATCGACAAACAGGCGGTAGAAACTCTGTTTGCAGAATTGGACAAAAACATTTATTACACATTTGATTTCAGCAACGCATCAACAATCAATTTTGCTGCTATGCGGGCTATGCTCAATCATCGCAAGACTGGTTTTCGCTTCTGCCTGATAAACGTTAACGACGATATTGCCGAAAGACTTGAAGATACTGGAGTAGCTTCAATCGTCAGTATGTGCCGCAAGCCAAAACCTCTCGACATTTCCAAATATCAGGAGTTTGGTGGCAGTTTCCTCTCAAAGTCATTCAATAGCACCGATGGCGATTCCATGCTTAAACTCTATGGACCGAATGTTCCAAAACAAATGGTGGCACAGGAAAAGTCCGTTGCCAAGGCAGTGATGCTTTTTGGCATACCTACACCATTAGTTGGCACCATATATGCAGATGGCGATATGACAGCATTAGACTTTGAACGCATCGAAGGCAAGAAATCATTCTCACGTATTATTGCTAACGAACCCGATAGATTGGAAGAAATAACCGTTCGTTTTGCCCGTATGTGCAAGCAACTGCACTCCACCCCTTGCGACACCAATGTCTTTGCCGACAAATCAGTCATCTACCGCCAGGCTATTATCAATCTGAAAGAGTTCAACGACGAAGAAAAAGAGCAGATGTTGGAATTTCTCAACAGCGTACCAGCCAAAACAACATGTCTGCATGGCGATTGCCAAATGAGCAACGTAATCACCAATGGGGAAACAGACTTATGGATAGACCTTGCCGACTTCGGCTATGGCAACCCAATGTTTGACATGGGCATGTGGTATTTCCTGACTCAGTTGAATTCAGAAGAAAACATGGTGAAAATATTCAATTTCGGCAAGGAAACATGTGATAAGATATGGCCGATATTCATACGTGAATATTTTGGTGCCAGCACGCCAGAGCAGCAGGCAGAAGTGAATCGTGAAATAGAACAATTTGCCGCCCTCCACATGGCATACCTGTCAAGCGTTTATTTCTCATTGCCATTCATGATAGAATACATCAGAAAAAAACTCCTGAAGTAGCAAAGTAGGAAGAAACTGCATTAATAAATTAAAAATTAACAATTAATGCTTTGACATTTGCGTTTTCACGATTTTTGAACTAACAAAGAAAGTTAAGCCGCTGCGGCTTTTATTCCTCTGTACCTTGGCATAATGCAAATGAATTTCCCTTATCGCAATGTTTGCGCATCTGTAATTAAATAAATTTAATTGCTTCGGCTTGTCGTCAGATCAGCGATGAACTGGTCGATGACTTCTTTTTGTGAGTGCTGCATAATGACGATGTGTGAGAGTTCACCGCCAAAGTGTTCGTCCATGCCATTTGCCAGATTGTACTTGTCCTGAATTTCTTTGGAAGGTCGTTTGAAGAACACCGTGTTGCTGTACTCATTGTTCCAGCAAGGCCAGCCGATGCGCTTCAGTTCATGCTTCAAGTAAGCGGTCTTGTCCAAAATGTCCCTTGCTTGCTGACTCCAGCCTTTCTGCCCCACGGTCTGTATCAGCCACCAGAACTTCAGTGGCGATGCACCCGAGCGCGAACAGCTGATTATCTTCATGCTGTTGTTCAGATATTCCACGTTAAACGAGTTTTGATTGGCATACACCTCTGCCTTGGTGATGAACAGTCCGCTGGGATCATCTATGCCGAAGAACTTGTGACCGCTCACGCAGATGGATTCGAACTCCATCTTTTCCTGGTTCACCAGATCCTTGTACTTAGTAAAAGGCAGGTAGCCACCGAATAGTGCGGCATCGACATGTCGATAGACCTTCATCTCAGGGTGGCGGTGTAGCACCTCATTCAGCGCCTTGATGTCGTCGATGGCACCTTTGAAGGTAGAACCCATGGCATAGATGATGACGGCAGGACGTGATGTGTCGAGCGCAGCCTCCAATTCCTCGGGAATCATCTGTCCCATGTCATTGCTCTTGACAAGCCTTACCTCCAGATTCTGCAAGTCACACAGACGGAAATTGCTGTAATGCGCCTCGTCCGACACATAGACAATTGGCAAGTGTCCATCCTTCTCTCGCAAATAGTTCACACCGAAATAAATGCCGTGGTTGTTGCCATCGGTGCCGCTCATGGTCACGATGCCCCATACATCTGTCGTGTCATAGCCATAGAACGGTGCAAACCATTCTATCACCTCGCGCTCAAAGGCGTGGGAAGATATATTGCGCACCTTTGTGTCGAATGGGTTGCCTGCATTGTTCACCATCTCGTCACAAATGTGGTTGCTGGTGTACCACTTGTAGAAGTCATCGAGCTGCCCTACAAAGTTTGTGGGGTATCCCATAACATTCTTCACAATATGCCGATAGTTGGCAGTCCACTCGTCCAGTTTCGCGAAGCCGGAAGGAACAATTTTCTGAGCACAGGCTTCACCCACACCCAAGATAGCCACGAACAAGATGGCTATAAGTTTTTTTGTTTTCATCATATTCTGTTTTCTTTATTTTGCATAGAAATCCTAACATCTTTTTGATATTACACGGCAAAGGTAATACTTTTTTATGAGATAGCAAAACGTTTCACAAAAATATCACGATATTTCATAAAAAAGCATCACTCAGTGGATACCTATAGAGGACAGGTTGTGTGCGATTTCTCAATATCAACACTTATTTAACCCCAATATTATTCGTATTCAACTTCTATTTGTCTCATATTAATCTCGTATCTAAAATACGAGGTAAATACGAGATATGCAGGAAAAATGCTTGGATTTTTTAGGCAAAGCCTTATTTTGATCTAAATTAGGTGAGTAATACGCTAATGATCGATTTGGGTAAAAAAATCCGGTGGGCGATTAAACCTTTGTAAAATGACTGCGTCTTATTGAGGGTATTGGATAAATAACAGTGAATTATACTGGAATAATATACTAAAAATATGACGAAAAAAGTATTAGTTGCTTGTCTGTTGATATTTCCGCTTTGGGCTATGGCTCAGGGAAATATCACTGGTAAGATTGTTGATGGTTCTACAAAAGAAAGTGTTATTCAGGCTTCTGTGGCTTTGCTGAAGGCTGATGGTAGTGTTGCTACCGGTGCTAAGTCGGGAACAGACGGTTCGTTTACGCTGAAAGTTTCCAAGGCTGGAAAATATAAATTGAGAATCACTTATGTTGGCTACGAAACCTACAACAAAGATATTACTGTTGGCAAGGGTAATCTGCCATTGGGAACAATAGCCATTTCCCCTAATAGTATTCTCCTTGAGGGGGCTGAGATTACGGGACAGGCGAAAAAGGTTGTGCTGAAGGAAGATACTTTTGTATATAATGCTTCTGCCTACCGCACTCCAGAGGGCTCTGCTGTAGAGGAACTGGTGAAGCGCATTCCTGGTGCGGAGGTCAGTGATGATGGTGCAATAAAGATTAATGGTAAGGAGGTGAAAAAGATTTATGTTCAGGGGAAAGAGTTTTTCAATGGCGACACAAAAACTGCATTGAAAAATATTCCTACATCTGTGGTAGATCAGATTAAGGCATACGATGAGCAGAGCGACCTTGCAAGGATTACTGGCATTGATGATGGTGAAGAGACTACTGTACTCGACATCGGTATGAAACGCGGTATGAACAAAGGCCATTTCGGAAACATCGACCTCAGCATTGGTTCAGAAAAACGCTATGCAGAAAACATGATGTTGGGTACGTTTACCGATAATCTGCGCGTCATGGGATTTGCTGGTATGAACAATGTCAACAACCGCGGTTTTGGTGGCGGTGGCGGACGTTTCGGTGGTGGCAACAGAAATGGTGACAACTCTGCCAAGAATGTCGGCGTAAACGTGAACTATGATAATGGAAAGAAGAACCAGAAGAATCATCTGACTATCGACGGTAGTGTGCGTCACAACCATTCCGATGGTGATGCCTATAGCAAGAGCAGTTCTGAGAGTTTCGTAGGTGGTGCTATGAGTTCTTTCAATAATTCATTAAGGCAGAACTATTCCAAGAGCAATTCATGGAATGGTCAGGCTCGTTTGGAATGGGCTCCTGACACGATGACCAACATATTGTTTCGTCCATCGTTCTCATGGTCGGACAATGACGGCAGGTCGTGGAGCAGTTCTGCAACATTCAATGAAGACCCTTACAAATATGTGACAAACCCTTTAGACGAACTTGACAAGCTGGATGAACTGGGTATTGCCGTGAATGGAAACATGGATAAGGGCATAACATTCAGCGACAGCAAAAGCCTCAACGGAGAATTGCAGTTCAACCGCAAGTTTGGCAATAAGGGGCGCAATTTCACTTTGCGACTTGAAGGAAGCACAAGCAATGGAGAAAGCAGAAATCTTTCGCTTTCAGACGTAGAACTTTTCCAAAAAGATTCGGCATACTATAAAAACCGCTGGAATCTCACACCTAATGACAACTGGAACTATAGCGTGAATGTTACTTACAGCGAACCTATATTCAAAGCCACATTCCTGCAGTTCAGTTACCGCTATAATTATAAGTATCAAAAGAGCGACCGTTCGACTTACGACTATGGAGACCACTCCTTCCTCGACAAAGACGTGCCTTTGAGATACAGGGGATGGAATAACTTCTTCGACGCATACGACATCAAGAATCCTACCGACACAGCCTATCTGAGCAAGAACCTGAGTAAGTTCTCTGAATACAAGAACTATATCCACACGTTCAGACTGATGCTGAGAGTGGTGCGCAACAACTATAATTTGAATGTCGGTGCAACGTTTACTCCACAGAATTCAACATTTACCTATAAATATCAGAACATAGACACTGTTGCGAAACGTTCTGTCTTCAACTGGGCTCCACAACTGAACTTCCGCTACAGATTTTCAAAGGTCAGCCAGTTGAGAATCCAGTATCGTGGTAACTCATCCCAGCCTTCAATGACTCAGTTGCTGCCTATCACTGATGATAGTAATCCTTTGAGCATCACAATGGGTAATCCCGATTTGAAACCTTCATTCTCACAGAATTTCCGACTGTTCTATAACAACTACATAACCAGCTACAGCCGTGCAATAATGGCAAATGTTGGTTTCACTACAACGAGTAATAGCATAAGTAATATGGTGAGATACGACCCTACAACTGGTGGAACCGTGTCAAAGCCTGAAAACATCAATGGCGACTGGAACACAAATGGTGGATTCATGTTCAATACAGCTCTCGACTCAGCTGGTGTTTGGAACGTCAACACGTTCACAAATGTGAGTTACAGTAACTATGTGGGATACCTGTTACAAGATAAAGTGTCGCAGAAAAACACCACACGCTCTACTACAATCGGTGAACGACTGGCGGGTAGTATGCGCAACGACTGGCTCGAAATTGAGGTCAACGGCAATGTGAACTATTCCCACACACGCAATGTGCTGCAGCCACAAAACAATCTCGACACCTGGAACTTTTCATACGGAGCCTCATTCGATGTGCAGTTGCCTTGGGGCATGCGTCTCAATTCCTCTATGGACATGAACTCACGCAGAGGCTATAACGACCAGAATATGAATACCAACGAACTGATTTGGAATGCACAGATTTCACAAGGATTCCTGACTGGAAAGCCTCTGACTGTGATGCTTCAGTTCTATGACATACTCAAGCAGCAAAGCAATTTCTCACGCACCGTCAATGCAATGCAACGCAGCGATACCGAATATAATTCAGTAAATAGTTATGTGATGTTGCACGTTGTGTATCGTTTCAATCTCTTTGGCGACAAGGAAACACGCAAAAGGATGAAGGAACTCCAGCGCACAATGCCGCGTGGTGGCTTCCCTGGTGGTATGCCTCCTGGTGGTATGCCTCCTGGCGGCTTCGGAGGTGGCGGCTTCGGAGGTGGCGGTGGCTTCAGAGGACCACATTGATGAATTAATAATTAACAATTAATAATTGACAATTCTCAAAACAACTAAATCCTTCGACAAGTTCAGGACAAGCTAAATAACTAAACGACTTAAACGACTAAAAATGGATAAACTGAAAATAGCCATTACACATGGCGATATAAACGGAATAGGGTATAAATGTATTCTTAATACTTTTGAAACAGCAGACATGATGGAACTATGCACGCCAATAGTATATGGTTCTCCAAAGGCTGCTACATACTACAGCAAATATCTGAATTCACCTGTTGAGTTCAGTATTATACAAAAGGCTACCGAGGTTCATAAATTTAAATTGAATCTGCTGGTAGCCTTTGATGAAGAAATAAAGATAAGTCAAGGAAATCCTAATCGGGAATCATCGCGTGCAGGACTGTTTGCCCTCAATCGTGCTTTGGATGATTATAAAGCAAATGCATATAATGCACTTGTTACAATGCCTTCCCAGCAAGAACTAATGCACGAATTGGATTCTACATACACAAACGAAATAGATTACATTGCACATCATATCGGTGAAAAAGAAGGGGCAGAACAAACACAACCCTCACCTTTGTATGTAACAGACAGGATGAAGGTTGCTCTGCTCTCTCAGGCAAATTCTCTTAATGGCATTACTACAGATGTGACAAAGGAAAACATAATAGCCAAAGTGGAACTTGTGCAGCAGACATTGCGCCGCGATTTCCGCATAAGCAATCCGCGTATTGCAGTATTGGCGGTCAATTCAAAAACTGATACTCTTGAGAATGAAGTGATAGCACCAGCAATAAAGGAATTGTCGGAAAAAGGCATTGCTTGTTTCGGACCTTATTTGGCTGATAAATATTTTGGAGAATACCAATTCGACCATTTTGATGCGACATTGGCAATTTATTACAATCAAGCCATTCCACAAATGGCTATGGCAGATAAGTCGGTGAAAGTGTTTACCATGGGGATGCCATTAGTGCATTGTACATGTATAGACAATAAGTTTGCCAACCTGAACGAGCTCATCTATTTAGTAACAGATGTGTATCGCAACAGGAAGGCATACGATGAGGCACATGCCCATCCACTTCCTAAGCTCTATCATGAGCATAAGGAAGGGGAAGAGCATCGTCCGCCACGTTTTACCCCACTTGATTTCCTGACTCAATAGCAGCCTTGCATCCTGAAGCTGCTGCTACTATAGCCTGACGGAATATAGGGTCGGCAACATCGCCTGCAGCATAAAGACCTGGGATTATTTCTCCGGTCTTTTTGTTTATAGTGCGTTGCCTGTCATCAACAATAATAAAACCATTTTCGTCGGTAGCAACATATTCGCTGAATAAGTCGGAGTTAGGCTTATGACCAATTGCAAGGAAGAATCCGTCAACAGCAACTTTCTCGCCCGAATCAAGAATTACACCCTCTACACCATCTTCGCCAAAGAGTCCTACTGCATTGCGCTCGAAAAGTATCTGAATATTTTCGGCAGCCATCACTCTTTCCTGCATAACCTTGGATGCCCTGAGGTATGGCTTACGCACAATCATGTAAACCTGTTTGGCAAGATTGGAGAGATAAAGGGCATCTTCACAGGCAGTATCGCCACCACCAACTACAGCAACAATCTTCTTGCGATAGAAGAATCCGTCGCACGTGGCACATGCGCTGACACCCATTCCACGGTACTTTGTCTCATCAGGCAAGCCCAGATATTTTGCAGAGGCTCCAGTGGCTATAATCACAGTAAAAGCTTCAATCTCGCTGCCATCATCACATTTCACGAAAAAGTGGGAATCGTGCATTTTAAATTCCGTTACTGACGCATCACGAATATCCGTGCCAAAGCGAAGAGCCTGTTCACGAATATCGGTCATCATCTGATTGCCATCAATACCCTGCGGATAGCCAGGGAAATTCTCTACTTCAGTTGTGGTGGTAAGTTGTCCACCAGGTTGCAGTCCGCTGTACAATATTGGTTTCAGATTTGCTCTTGAAGCATAAATTGCTGCTGTATATCCAGCAGGACCACTACCGATAATTAAACATTTTGTCTGTTCCATTGTTTATTTGTTTTTTTACGGTTATTCGATTATTCGATTTTTCGGTTTTCGTTATCGTTATCGTTGTCGTTGTGTTGAGAGCAATCCACATGCTGCCATGATGTCTTCGCCACGTGATGCACGGATGGTGGTAAACACACCATGTGAGGAAAGATAATCGCGCATTGCCTCCATGCGCTCGTCGGATGCAGGCTGCAACTGACAGTCTGCTGCTGATTCTGGCGACAGGACATGAAAACGTATAAGATTGATTCTGCAATCCAGTCCAGAGAGTAATTTTATTAATTCACGCAAATGCATCTGCGAATCGTTTACGCCCTTGAAGACTGTATATTCAAACGAAAGTCTGCGCTGATGTGAGAAATCATACTTTTGCAAGTCCTTCACCATATCAGTGACAGAATAAGCCTTTTCCGATGGCATCAGCATAGCCCTTTGTTCTGGTATCGGGGAATGCAGACTAATCGCCAGATTGCAGTCGCACTCGGTAACGAAACGGTGCAGACCTTTTTTCAGTCCGCAAGTGCTGACTGTGATTCTGTGAGGACTCCATTGCCAGCCATAGTCACCAGTCAGAACATCAATAGTGCGCAGCACATTATCAAGATTGTCAAAAGGTTCGCCCTGTCCCATAAAGACAATGTTTGTAAGTGTCCCTACATTAGCATTTACATAATAGACTTGATTAAGAATATCGGAAGTCTGAAGATTGCCATGAAATCCCTGTTTACCAGTCTGGCAGAACATACAATTCATCTTGCATCCCACTTGGCAGGAAATGCAAAGAGTAGCACGTTCATGGTCGGGGATGAATACGGTCTCAACAAATTTCCCATCGCTTGTAGGGAAAAGGAACTTTTGTGTCTTGTCTTTTGATTTCAGTCTTTCTATCGGCTCCATGCGACCAATGGTGCAATTCTGTTCGAGTTTTTCACGATTCGACTTGGAGATATTCGTCATTTCTTCAAAAGAAGCAACACCCTTTACATACATCCATTCGGCAATTTGCTTGGCAGTAAAGGCAGGCATCCCCAAATCAGAGACCACAGATTTTAGTTCCGTAAGATTAAGACCTAATAATATTGTTTTATTCATGATTGTTCGATTATTCGATTGTTCGATTATTCGGTTATTCGGTTATTGTTCATGGATTGTGAATATAATGCTTCGTATTGCTTGGCGACTTTGAGATAATCGTGATGCTTGGCGATATATTTTATGCTGTCAAGTTTGCGCTGTCTTATTTCTTCAGGATGACTGATAATGGACAGCAACTTTTCGTAAACATCATTTTCGTCGGGCAGTACGTTTACAATAGGTCGCAACTGGTTTTCACCAAGTATCTGATAGTTTTCCTCTTCGCCACCACCTACAAGAATAATGCCTTTGCTCATAGCAAGCAGTCCATTCATAGCTGGCGTGTAAGAATACAACTGGTCGAGCAAGACATCAGCCCCTTCTATCATCTGCTGATACTGTTCAAACGGCACACCTTCTGCCTTTATGATTTCCACCTTGTCGGGATAATCATTCTGTAGCCTTGTCAATGCCTTGAGCATAATGTCTGTACCTTTGTATTTACTACGTCCTTTACTGATGCCTATAAAAAATTTTATCTTTTCATCTGATGACTTTGCAGTAGTTGCCGCATTATCTGGCATTTCTATAGGATAAGGAATAAAAGTGGTCTTTTCAGGGAAAAGTGGATGGTAACACACATCATATTCATACAAGCCTGTGATGATTCCGTCGCAATCGTTTGCAATGTTTTTGGTCAGACTTTCTTTTGCAGTATTAATCCAGTCATTTATGTCCCTCATTGCAACATCATCAGTACGCACCTTATCGCCTATGTTGAAATCGGAATAGCGCAGAGGCTTTTTTGTGATACATTCATGAACCCAGTAATAATCCATTCCGAATGCTCCAAGAAAGATTTTTTTGTTGTAGAACCGTAAATGCCTGTAGAAAGGCATTATCCGTTCTGCTTTCAGTTCAAGAAACATTGGATTTATAAGTTGAACCACATCATAGCCATGCAGACGTGGAAGGATGGTGAGCAGTTTTGCGTAGTATTTTATTCCTCCCATTTTGGTTGGCACTCGCACAAGGTCGATGTCACGAGGATAGTCTTTCCAGAAATCACCATTCGACATCACAGTAACCTCATGCCCCAGTTCACGCAATCCCTTAGCTAATGTGGCATGAACATTACTATATTCTCCAATCAAAAGTATTTTCATTTATTTACGATTTGCAATTTGGTAGTTTACAATTTCACAACACGACTAATCAATGCTGCGAAATAATATTTCCAAGTGTAGAACTTGAGTGGCAGAGGATAGAGTCCGTTCTCTTTCAAGTCTTGCAGGCGACTTTTAAGTTCTTTTTTGCGCCCCAATGTGAGTATGTTATAAATATAATCCATGCAAAGTTGGTTGGTACGTCTAATAATGGCATGGCATGAAGATTCGTCAGGTTGAATAAGGCTCTTGTCTTTGAGACTCAATATGACGTAGAGAAGATCATTAAGTCGTTTTGTGATATGCTTGTCTTCACGTTTTGTCATAGTAGAACATGGCATGATGCGATAATAATAGGCTTTACTATTTGTATGGAAAAATGTTTTTGCATTGACAAAGAGTTGAGGAGAGAACTCCTCGTCTTCATGCACTATGCCATCGGTAAATTTCAGATTCCCCAAAAGAGACTTGCGAAAAACATAATTCCACACAGAACCATAAATGTTGTGTTGGTTCATATAATGCGGTCCTGTCGTAATCTTGTAAGAAACAGAATTTCGCTTTGTTTTATCATTGGAAGTATAATGGAAGTAGAAAATGTCTGGTTGTTCTTTCTCCACAATGTCAACAATCTGCTGATAGTTCTGCGCGACTATCATGTCATCGGCATCAACAAACTGGATGTAGTCACCCTTAGCTATTTCAATACCGAAGTTTCGTGCGGATGCCTGACCTCCATGCTCAACTTTCCTTACAACACATGAGTGGGAGAATTCTGTAAGGTCTGCATCACAACCATCATTGACAATAATAATTTCCTTATCAATTGTCAATGCTTGAATGCTGTCAATACATTCGTGAAGTAATGTAAGAGGTACGTTATAGTATGGTATGATAAAACTGACTAAAGTTTTTTCCATAGTTTACACATTTTCTCTGTTCCAAGTATCTTATAGGCAATAAACTTCATCCTTTTCTTTATATCCATCCGGAATGATTCAATCTTGTATGAAGGCAAAATGATGCTGCCGCCAGCCTTATAAACGTCAATCTGAATGTTAAGCACATGCATGAAATACTCGCTAAATCCTTTCTTTTCGTGCAGTCTCCATCTGTTTATCACGCCAATATGTGCCTCAAGAAGTTGGGTGAGGTCTTGTATTCCTGCTTTTGCACAAATTCCACTTTTGTTCCATACGTAGTGATAGAGTCCTTTGCTTGTTGTTCTTACTTTTTGTGCAGCATCGAGAACCAAAGGGAGTGCATAGACATCTTCAAATTTCCGTCCCACAGGGAAACGCACTTCATCAAAAAGGTGACGCTTGTAAATTTTGTTGCATGCGTATGAGTGAGTGTAAGCCTTACAACCAAGCCAGTAGTCGTTTATCAGATTTGTGTATTCCTTTTCTTCGAAAGTCAGCAGGTGCTCATCCGCTCTACCTTCATGCACAAGTGTTGGAAATTCAATAATGTCGGCTTCAGGATGTTTTTTTATTTCATCGGCAAGTACAGCGAATAAGTCTTCACTTATATAATCATCAGCATCAGCAAACATGAGATAATCGCCATGGGCGTGTTCAATGCCCCAATTGCGCGAAGAACTCAAATCGCTTCCCTCCCTGCTGACAATCAGCTCATAGTCTTTGAATGTCTGGTTACTTATTGAGTCTATACATCGTGCCAACATTTCATGCATGGCTTGATTTTCAGAATTTCCGTAAAACGGTATTACTATACTGATTTTCATATTTTAGTAACGCATTTTTTCAGCGTTTATTTGAATCCAACAAAATAAATTGCATTTATTTACGTTCAAATAAAGATGAAGAAAACAGAAACTGGCAACTCGTATAAGAGTATCTTGAAATACATCGGACTATTTGGCGGTGTGGAATTTATAAATATAATTGTTTCACTGATACGCAACAAATTGATTGCCGTATTATTGGGACCGAATGGATTCGGGTTCATATCGTTGTTGAACTCCACCATAAAAGTTTTTTCCGAAAGCACAAATTTAGGAGTATCGTTCAGTGCTGTACGCCAGATTTCAGATTTTTTTGAAATAGAATCCAATAATGAAAAATCTGATGTTCATGCCTTTCCTAAAACACTTCATTACATAAAGGTAGTACGTTCATGGAGTCTGCTCACAGGCTGCTTGGGAGCATTCCTTTGTGTAGTCATGGCTCCATTGCTCAATCAATGGACATTCACATGGGGCGACCATACCTTGCATTTCATGCTACTTGCGCCAGTCGTGTTTTTTGCAGCTATTACTGGTGGTGAACTTGCCATACTGAAGGGAACAAGGCGTCTGAAAGCATTGGCACAAATTTCTGTTCTGAATGTATTCTGCACATTGGTTATATCCATACCACTATTTTATTTCTTCAGACAAAAAGGTATCATTCCATCGTTGAATATTGTTGCAGCGGCAGCTTATCTTGTAACGGTGGCTTATTCCTATCGTTTCTATCCAATCAGTCGAGGAAAGGAAAAATTCTTTGCTGATGGATTGGAAATGCTAAAGATTGGTGTGTTTTTTACATTGGCAGGTATAGCTGGCAGTTGTGCCGAAATGATAATTAGGACTTATCTTAATAATGTGGCTGATTTGGACATGGTGGGACTCTATAATGCAGGGTTCATGATTTGCGTAACATACGCAGGGATGGTGTTTGCTGCCATGGAAACCGACTATTTCCCACGTCTCTCAGCTGTCTATCATGATGCTGTAAAGATGAACGCGACAATCAATCACCAGATAGAAGTTTCGCTGCTCATAGTGGGTCCTATGCTCGTTGCCTTAATAATATTTCTGCCATTTGTGATTCCTATCCTGTTCAGTAGTAAGTTCATGGCAGTAGTACCTATGGCACAGATTGCCATTCTCGCAATGTTTCTACATGCAGTAGATTTGCCTATAGAATATCTTCCTTTAGCAAAAGGCGATTCCATAACTTACCTTATAGTAGAGGTCATCTACGATGTAATATTTGTATTACTACTGATATTCGGCTATCAGCATTGGGGACTCATAGGTACTGGTATAGCGTTGCTTGCAGCTCATCTCATTAATGCTGTTGGAGTGATTGTATATTATTCGTGGCGATACAAAGTCAGACTTTCACAGAAAGTATTGGTAATATTTTCCATACTTACTATCCTTGGGATGATGGCATACGTCTTCACCCTCACTCTGTCAGGCATTGTCTATTGGGCATTAGGCTCAATGGTTCTCATTGTCACCACTCTTGTCTCTTACGTCATCTTCAAACGCTTTGAGTAAGAGCAATTTGGGCTACGCCCTGGTTGTGGGTTGTGGGTTATCGGTTGTGGGTTAAATTGTAAAATCAGCTAAATGGTAAATAAATTGGACTCCGAGCTTTGCTCGCCTGAGCACCAACGGAGCGCAAGAAATTGTAAATCTGTAAATCTGTAAATAACCCTCATGGTTTCTCTCCTTATTGCAGTTTATAACGCCGAAGGCTATCTTCACCGATGCTTGGATTCACTGTTGGCACAGACTTATTCCGATTGGCAAGCCATCTGCATTGATGATTGCTCTAACGATTCTTCTCTCACCATTCTCAAAGAGTATGAACAGACGGATAAACGGATAACTGTCATGCATCTTAGCGAAAACCGCGGACAGGCTCATGCACGCAATCAAGGACTACTATTTGCCAGAGGGGAATACATTGCCTTTTTGGATTCCGACGACTGGTTAGCAAACGATGCATTAGAGCAGATGGTAGCAACATTCAAGGAGTACCCGCAGACTGATGCCGTCTTGTTCAATGTAGTGTATAAATATCCTGACGGGCATGAACATGGCTATGCATCGGGACAGTTTGACGTGATGAGTGGTTTCCAGGCTTTCAAAGCCAGCCTCACATGGCAGATTCATGGTGTTTATGCTATACGTGCCAATATTCACTTGCAATACCCATACGATGAAAGCTACAGGTCATACAGCGACGACAACACCACACGCATACATTATTTCCTGTCGCGCGAGGTCAGGTGTTGTAGCGGCAATTATTATTATTGGCAAAACAATAAATCGGTCACTCATATTACCAATACGTCGCGCCTGAATTATCTCCGCGCCACGGCAAGTATGCGCAGTCAGTTAGAGCAACTTGACTTGGGAGAATATCGTGATGAAATTATGGCAATTCACGAATTACATGCATGGAAAATACTAATTGACACTTACTATTTCTATTTCAAAAACCGCTGTCATTTCAACCGTTCGCAACGGAAGGAATGTCTATTCGAACTCCACAAGCATTGGAACATCATCAGATCCACCATACACAAATTCGGCTATGCCCATTGTAACCATTGGTTGCTTTTCCGCCTACAAGAAGAAATCTACTTCTTACTAAAAGCTTTTCTCAACCATTAAACTATCTTTTACTCACAATTTGCTCACACAGACTACACTCTATCGCTACTCTATAGGAGTGAGTAAATTGTGAGTAAATAGTGAGTAAAAGACTGATATAAGGAGGTTACATAGTGGAATTCAGCATTGTATAAAATTTCTTAAAAAATTTTGTTAGTTGATGACTATCGATTAACTTTGCGCGAAAATTATTTACATGCCTAACCTATTTTCTACATCCTTACTTCTGACATTACAAGCAAACAAAGCTTATGTATGTTATAACCACCTGAATGTCAGTAGCTTATGGGGGGGGGTAAACGTCGATAATCAAACTTATTTACATACAACCAATACTGCCAGATGCCATATAAAGGTGTCTGGCATTTTTTATTGTGTCTTTTTATACCTTTAACATTTTATTTTACTAACTTAAAAACAAACGTTATGAAAAAACTAAAAATTTTACTTTTAGCACTCGCCGCCACCATTAGCGTCGGTGCATGGGCAGATGTTCCAACTGATGGCGTCTATTATTTGAAATCGGTTACAACGGGTAAATATGTAAGCCGTGGAAGCAATTGGAACACTAGAGCTATTGTAGATGACTGGGGGGTCGCAGTACAAGTGACAACTGAAGGAGAAAATACTACTTGCAAATTTGTAGATAGTAATTTGAATTTGTTTGCGACTGATAATGACGATGTATTCACAGACAATGCTTCTACAAACATTCAATGGACACTGCAAGAAACGACGAACGGTTTCAAGTTCAAAAATGTGAACAAAGAAACTTACATTGTGTTAGTAGAAGATAATAACTTCATGAATCTACACCAAGGAGAAGAACTTTCTGCCGAATCTTTTACTTTTGAACCTACATCAGAACATCCTGCAAAGATGGCAGCATTATATGAAACGACAAAGGCTGGTGTATTTACTGCCGCAGGTGTAGATGCAAGTAAATTATCGACAGACTATGCTGCAAAAAGTATTACTGTTTCAGACCCTGTTTCTTCTGTAGCAGAACAGTATCAGGGGTGTGGAACAATCAAGACACAAACATTGTCAGGTCTTAAAAATGGTTTATACAAAGTTACAGTGAACGCCTTTCATCGTATTACAGGAAATGATGCTACCTATACTGCTTATCAGGGAGGATACGCTTCACCTGTTGTTTACTTGTTTGCCAACGATATGAAGTATCAAATCCATTCTGTTATGGATGAACCTGCCACGGCTAAATGGGATAATGGTGATTATAATAAAGACGGTAAGTACTACCCTAATAATATGCCAGGGGCTTCAAATGCTTTTAAGGCAGGAAAATACTTAAACGAAGCTTGGGTTTATGTAACTGATGGGAATCTTACATTCGGCCTTCAGAATGATTCTAAGGTTTCTAATGGGAACTGGACTTGCTACCAGAACTTCACTGTAACTTATTATACAGATGAAGTATCAGAAGAAGATGCAGAGGCAATATTGGAATCTGTTCCAACAGGAAAGATGGCATCTTCAGTATCAACAGCTTTAAATACTGCGGAGGAAAATTTTAAAACTAACAAAAATGTTGCAAATTATAACGCATTGGCAACAGCTATTGCTAATGCAAATGCTTCAATCGCTGATTATGCAAAACTCAAAGCTGCAATTGATTTAGCAAAAAAGTACACGGTTGTTAATGAATCATACACAGAACTTGGCACAGCCATCACAACAGCAGAAGGTATTTATAATGATGGAACCGTTGAATCATGTACGGAAACTATCACAAATTTAGACAATGCAGTTAAGGCTGCAAAGGTAGCGGATTACACGTATGTTTCATCTACCTATAAATACCTTGTAGAGCTCGGAACTTGGAGCGAAACAGGATCTACTGGTAAAATGACAGGTCAGCATTGGAGTGGTGATAATAAGCGCGAATATCTGGAACAATCAGAAGCTGCCTGGGGGTGGAATTCGTGGAGTCTCGGTTATAGTCAAGATGTGACTCTCCCTGCTGGAAATTATGTATTTAAAGTTGCTGGCCGTAAGGCTCCAGGAGATGGCTGCACACTTTCACTTGTAGTTAAGAAGGGTGAAGACGTAATAGGGGCGATTTCTAATTTTCCAGATGGAGACACAGGTCTTGGTATCAACAAAGCAGGCGCAACAAGTTTCGATTCTAATGATGAAGCAGGTTTTGCAAATAATAACAATGGTCGTGGTTTCCAGTGGCGCTACGTGAAGTTTACTTTAGCAGAAGGCGCAAAAGTAAATGTCGCAGTAACAGCTAATGCTACAACCAGTCATCAATGGGTTAGTTTCTGTGATGCAACAATTCAGACCGACAATGAAGCCAACATAGCTATGATTGCCTATAATATTGCATTGAATGATGCAAAATTGGCAAAGGAAAATAATGCTTATAAGAATGTAACTGGCGCAGAGCTTACTGCATTGAATACCGCAATAGCTTTTGAAACAGCAGGCAAAACAAAAGAACAAATCGAGGAAGCAACTACCGCATTGCAAGAGGCCACTACTGCTTTCAAAGAAGCAGCTCCTGCATACGATAATTATGTAGCAGTATTAGAAAAAGTTAAAAATCTTGACGATGCAGGAAAGGCTAAGTTTGCTGAACTAACAGCAGAAATTAAAGCAAAATATGATAATAACACTATCTGTAAAGCCGACTTGGTTAATGTGACAGATTTCTATTTTGCTGCTGTTAAGGCTCAGACAACAATTGGTTCTGACTGGTCCGGCTTGATTGTTAATTCGAGTTTTGAGGAAACTACAGACGTATGGAATAACGGCTGGACAACCGACAGAAACACTACTGGTAATTTCGATTACAAGCTTTTGGAAGAGTCTGCTACTGATATTACAGACGGGAAATATGTTCTTAATGCATGGGCTAGTCAGATCAATTATATTAGGGTGAGTCAGTCAATTAATCTCCCTGTAGGTGTATATGAATTGTCTGCTGCCGTTTATTCCGACTTGGTAAAAGATCAGCATATTGAAGCAATAGTTAACGATAATCATTATAAGAGCGCTATTGTCGACAATAATAAGTGGGAGATACTTTCAACACAATTTATCGTGTCTGAAGAAGGTGATGTTACCATTGGAATTTATTCGAATGGTAATAATAAAGATGGTGATCATTATGGTTGGTTCCGTGTAGACAATTTTAAACTTAAATATTGCGGTCCTGTTAAATCTGCCAACATGGCAATCACAGATGCCAAGTGGGGAACATTCTGTGCTCCATTTGATGTGACTATTCCTGATGGTGTGAAGGCTTATACTGCAGAACAGGATGACAATACTGTGGCATTCACAGAAGTGGAAACTACTATCCCTGCTGGTACTCCAGTTGTAGTTTATAGTGCTGAAACTGTTGATAAGAATTATTTCGGTGTGCTTAATACAGAGGAGACTTGCACCGAGGGTGCTCTTGTAGGTGTTTATGCTGCAAAAACTGGCATCACAGCAGAAACAGGCCATACAAACTACGTTCTCCAGAATAACAGCAATGTTGTTGGTTTCTACAAGGCGACTTCAGCAATCTCTCTCAAGGCTAACCGTTGCTACATGACTTTGGCAACATCAGCAGGTGCTAAGGATTGCATTGGATTAGATGGCGTTATTACTGGAATCAATAATATTCTCAACCCAACAGACAAGTCGGTAGAAGGCATCTTCGACCTCAACGGTCGCAAGCTTGCTGCTCCGCAGAAGGGTATCAACATCATCAATGGTGTGAAAGTTATTGTTAAATAAAAATTATAAGAGATTAAAATTATGAAAAAGATTTATAAAGCCCCAACAACAAAGATTCATAACGTAGGAGTTCATCACATGCTTTGCCTAAGTGATCCTGACAGTTTAACAGGACCAATGGGAACAGATTCAGCTGATCCAACCGTTCCAGATAACAACCTTGGCAAAGAATACTATGACTTTGGTTGGTAAGCGTGATGTAGGGAATCAGGAAGTTTTACGAATACCATTTATTCCCTATTTATAAAAAAATCTGGCTTGGGAGAAATCCTGAGCCAGATTTTTTTTGTGCTGGTGAAATATTGGCTCAATGGTCATCGGCTTGCCGCTTGGCTCGTCCAAGAATTTTAGTGGGGGCTTTTATGATGCAAAAATCCGTGAAAACCCATGTTACAAATGTTACAAATGTTACAAATTAACTAAAATTAACCGATTTGACGCAAAAAACCCCCTGCCACTGCAAGGGGTTATAAGGTTATAAGGTTATAAGGTTGAGATTACCATCTACTCGTTAGAGATAGCCAAACCTAAAAACCTTAAGACCTTAAGACCTATTTTTATTTATCTTTCAACCGCTTGTCTATGTAACTTCTGCAATAGATGGTTAGTCCAAACACTGATGCAGCATACAACAAGCATTGACCAAAAATTCCTATAACACTATTCGACACTTCCCCGTATGGGTCGGCAGCGAATCCCAAAGCGCACAACACCATCCCAAAGATTAGCATCATGAACGCCGATATATATTGAAGCCTTATTTGCGGTTTCATGAAATCATCTGTAAAAGGCTGTTGTTTTAAAAAAGGGAAAGGCGGAAACTCCGCCTAACCCGAAAATTGACATATTGGCTTAGAAACCACCAACGTAACTACAATTGAGTTCAAAGTCAGCCGCAGCGTTGTGAGTGTAAGAAACACCCTCACGACAATTGCCCGATGCCTTCTCTTCACCGTCAATCATGATTGAAAGTGAATCACCAGTGCCACCAGA
>JAZLKO010000063.1:0-8473 GCA_045597685.1 Prevotella sp. | reverse complement strand
TTCTGAAATCATCGCAATATAATTTATAGAACCCACCTTAACTACGCATTTGTCGGATGAACCAAAAATTTTTGCCTATTACTGTCCGCTAAACCATAAGTTGCTTAGCGGATAGTAATAGTTATGTTGAGAGTCAGACCTCAACATAATAAACTTTTACATCTTTAAGGGAACGGGAATTGAAAAATATCCTGTTCCCTTTATGATTGTATATCGGATGTGGATGAGCATCCTGTCCAAGCCAATCACTTTCGTGCTTGCACAAAGGAATCCAATTCAGAGCACCTGCCTCCCAATCTGGAACGACTCTCGAAATATATTCGCCATCTTTTTTATGTGGGTCAGGACCATTGTCCGTACTATTGTTCCACACCTTTTTTATATCTTCAGGATATTTGAAATATCCATCACAACAAAGCACTTGGTGGTGATCCATAGTAAAATGTCCGTACGCATTATAGTCGGCTGGCAGAGAAATCTCCTTGCGTTCTCCTGTAAGCATATCGTAACGCCCCACCATTGCAAGACCTTCTGCATAACCGCCATGATAGATGATAATATCACCATCATCGCTCCACATCTCATGGCACACCCAATCGGCAGCTCCTTCCTTGCGTACATTCCAATATTCATCTTTCTTGTGGTCGAATATCCATATTCTGCGTATGCCGCAATCAAACGATGACCACTCATGGTTATACATAATTATTTCAGGATTGGCAGGATTAAACTGAACATGAGTAATCCAGCATTTAGGAATGCGTTTTTCATAAAGCAATGCGCCTGTGTGAGTATCATAAACGCACAGATAACTGCTCAGTTCTTCATCCTGCACACGACCGTCAATATTATAAACTGGTCGCCTATCTAATCCCGAGCCTTCGGTTTCAGGGTCATAATCCAAACTGCGGGCATCGGTCATCGGCACACAAAGCAAACGTCCGTCATCACTCACATGGGTAAAGGCTGTAACCCTATCTGCAGGGATATGGTTCAGAATGGTTATCTTTCCATCAAGTCCAACCTTACAGATATCATCATCCTGTATGTAATAAATAATGTTGCTGTGATGATCTAAGCACACCGAAGCCTTACCCAAACCACGATGAGGGGTGCAGTCGAAATAAACATAACTTTTCAGCACACCATTTTTATTATTGGTAAGTTGTCGTTCCTCGCCTGTTTCCATGTCGTGGACAAACACATTCGGACAACCAGTCCTATTGGAAATTACATACAAATACCTGTCATCATCGCTCAAAGATGAACACGTGAAATACAACAATTGGGTATCAAAACCATCACCCCCAGAGATAAGTTGCTTATTTTTCATTAGAGTCAGTGTTAGAACTTGTAGTTAGAAATTTGATTGCAAAATCAATCATATCATCATGCCCTTTGGCAAAGGCTGAATCGGTGAGCGAAACGTAATAGTCAGGCTCTATTCCAAATTCTATATCTTTTTTGTTACGGTCGTACGACGGACAGGCAGAGAATCTCACCGCCCAACCGTTTGGCAGTTCTGAGGTAAACGGCATACCACTTCCTCCACCAGTCTTATCACCAACGATTGTCACATTCGGGCAGCATTTCATCATATTGACAAAATCATTTGCTGCCGAGAATACTCCTCTATTCACGAGCACTACCACCGGTGCTTCCCACCGGATTCCATTGAAAGGAGTAAGATATGTTGGTTCATAATCAGAGAAATCATTATGTCCCGTACCAGTCTTATGACGAGTGTAGCCTGTCAGTATTCTCTCTTCCGTGAATCTTGCAGCGAACTTTTCAGCCAACGTAAGATAACCACCACCATTACTACGCAAGTCGATAATCAAGCCCTTTGCCCCTCGCAATAGTGCAAGCATATAAGTCAGGTTGTTATCGCTGAACATTGATGAAAAACTGCCACACGACACATAGCCGATAGTGTCAGGTAGGAAAACCACATATTTCAGACTGCCAGCCATGTAATAATTTGTACCTAAATATTTGCGTTGCAGCGTGTCGCTGAAATTGGTTGGATAGTTCTCTTTCCAATCCCAATATCTGCCCGTGTTGAAATATGATGTAATGTTCACATGCCCATCGCGCAACTCGCCAAGCATATTGTTGAAAAGATTAAACAGTTCTATTTCGTTTTTTACCGTATCTATTGCTGGACGATAGCGGGAATACACTTCATTCCAATCCAATCCATATTCCTTTGCCTTGAATTCAAAGAAACAATAACGCTGGTCTATCATAGTCCACAATGTCTCAAAGTTTCCTACTTTATCATCGTTCTTCTCCTCCACGTCAATGCAAGAGAACAAGGTCAAGAATATAAAAGCAAACAACAATATCTTTTTCATGGAAACTTATCGTATTTTGGAAAGTTTAAAACGCTTGACAATTCCGAACACCACTGAATTAGTCCAGATGTGAGTCTTTATGCCATTGACGTGCGACTGCTGGAAATCGCCTAAATAACCTATTCTGAACGTTGCATTGCTGATAGGGAAATCAAGCGTCAGCATCTGACGCAGAGAAGGCGTATTGCCAGTATAAGTAAACACTATGTTATGGTCGGACTTATGCTCAGTGAAAATCTCATAATACGACTGTCCGTAATTTGGCGAGAACATCAGTCCGCATAATGGAATATCGGCAGAATAGCGCACCAAGAAATTATGTTGCCACAATTTGAAATCATAGGTTGCAACCACCGAAGGAGAAATGTTTATGTATGCCCTGAGCTGACCACAATTATTGCCGCCTCGTGTGTTATATATACCACCGAAATTCACATCTGCCAAACCTCCAGCCTGCAAACGCAGACGGTTTGAAAGCAAGTACCAGTTGCAATGCCAACCAAGCGAATAATTAAGCATTCCTACAAGATGATTTCCTGTCTTTGCCCTATTATGTGGCAGCGACACATCAACCTGAAACAGACGCTGAAAAGAAATACGTTTCCGAGGATTTATTCTGTCGGTCATCGACACAAACCTGAGTTCCGCTCCTCGATATTTCTCCTGCGAAATATAGTCATCCAGCACATTGGTATGTCCAATGCCTATCATATTGACAGTAGTTGTTATCTTAGGACTTTGCACCGTGTCGCGCTGAGCATGACAAGGCAATGATAACGATAACGATAACGTTAACGATAACAAAAATTTTTTCATCAGTCAAACAAACTTAATTCCGTATATGTTTTGCCCTCGTTGGTTGGTGAATCATTCAAAGAACTATCATGAGCTTGACCTGAGCCTGTCGAAGAGTCACCGTCATCGTCGTCGTTATCGTCATCGTTCAAAATCTCCTCCACTTCCCCAATTTGGAATGTAGTGATGCGCTTGCCCTTTGCCTTGAATCCCTTCACGCCGATAAAATCTTCTGCATCTATCAGTAATGGTTCACGCACGGCATCTGCACCTGCGTAACTGACTTTTATTTGTGGCGAAGCACTATCGGTGAGAAGTATCAGTTTGCTGTCTGCATTATCGCCAAGATAGTTTTGCTTGCGTGTTGAAGCTTCCATCACAAAACGCTTCATATATGGACAGTTATTCTGCGAAGCATCAAACAATACTGCTGTCCAGACTTTGTCGGATTCAAATTTCTCTATGCGGAGTATATTATCCTCATAATGATTGTTTACGTCAAAGTTTGAGAGATAGAAATCACCATTGTCCAACACTACCAATATCATGTCATCGCTTCCAAACTCACCGAGATAGCTACCATGATCGTCATAGTTCAGTCGCTTCACATCATTGTCGAACCAGACCTTCCTGCCACCGAGCGTACTGCCTCCGCGACTCTTCAATCCTATACGGTGAACACTGTTGCGTGTGAGCAGATTTCCCTTGCTGGCACGACCTTTTATCATCACCTCCGAAAAGTCTTTTTCCATCGTCAGCTTGCGTACTGATGGCGATGGGTTGAACTGCAGTTTTATAATTTCCGCTTCGCCATTTGGATTGGCTGTGAAATAAAAAACACGTGAGCCTGGTGTTCCTATCGTCAGGTCGTACTCCTTGTCTTTCGTAACGCTTGTTACATTGAAACGTTTTATATAGTATCCTCCCTGCTTGCCATCACGATAGACCACATTATAGATTGTACGCGAATCGTTTTTCTTGAACACTCCAAGATGAAGCACATTTTTGCCCACGAAAATCTTCTCAGAAACACGAACCACCTTGTATTTACCATCTTTGAAGAATACTATTATATCGTCAATATCGGAACAATTGCAAACAAATTCATCTTTCTTCAATCCTGTACCAATAAAGCCATCTTCTCTGTTAATATATAGTTTCTGATTTGCCTCAGCAACCTTGCTTGCTACAATGGTTTCAAAATTACGTATTTCTGTCACTCGTGGGAATGCTGCACCATATTTTTCTTTCAGATGTTCATACCAATTGCACGTCACTACTTTCATCCTGCCCAAGTCTCTGCTTATCTGCTTTACTTCGGCTTCCATCTTGTGGATAGCCTCCTCTGCCTTTTCCTTATTGAATTTCAGGATGCGCTGCATCTTTATTTCGAGCAGTTTCAGAATGTCGTCCTTAGTAACCTCACGAATCATGTCAGGATAGAATGGCGTCAGCCGTTCATCGATATATTCGCATGCAGCATCCGTTGATTTTGCTTCTTCAAATGGTCTGCCTTTATATATTCTCTCCTCTATAAAAATTCGTTCCAACGAGGCAAAATGCAGCTGTTCTAATAGTTCTGCCTTCCGTATTTCCAACTCTCGTTTCAGCAAATTCAGTGTGTTATTGGCAGATGCCATGAGCACATCGCTGACTGCCAAGAATTGTGGTTTGCGGTCTTTTATCACGCAGCAGTTTGGCGAAATGCTTGATTCGCAGTCAGTAAACGCATACAACGCATCTATCGTCTTGTCCGACGAAACTCCTGGAGTGAGGTGAATCAGTATTTCTGCATTTGCGGCTGTATTGTCATCTACCTTGCGTGCCTTTATCTTTCCCTTCTCAATTGCTTTGAGTATTGAGTCAATCAATGTGGTAGTGGTCTTGCCGAATGGTATTTCACGAATTGCAAGAGTCTTCTGATCTACCTTCTCTATTTTTGCACGCACTTTTACTATTCCGCCTCTCTGACCATCGTTATAATGGCTTACGTCTATGCTGCCTCCTGTCTGGAAGTCTGGATAAAGGTGGAACTCTTCCCCTTTCAGATAGGCAATGGCTGCATCGCAGAGTTCATTGAAATTGTGCGGCAGTATTTTCGACGACAATCCCACGGCAATACCCTCTGCCCCTTGTGCCAATAGCAGAGGAAATTTCACAGGTAGCGTAATAGGTTCCTGATTCCTGCCGTCATAACTCAATTGCCACTCTGTAGTCTTCTTGTTGAAAGCCACCTCCAAGGCAAATTTCGACAGGCGTGCTTCAATATAACGTGCAGCAGCAGCCTCATCACCAGTAAGAATATTGCCCCAGTTACCCTGACACTCTATAAGCAGATTCTTCTGCCCCATCTGCACCAGCGCATCCTTGATAGAAGCATCACCATGAGGATGATATTGCATAGTGTGACCCACCAGATTGGCAACCTTATTAAAACGACCATCGTCTTTCTCCTTCATCGAATGAAGAATACGTCGCTGCACAGGTTTCAGGCCATCCTCGATATGCGGAACAGCACGTTCCAGAATCACATACGATGCATAGTCCAAAAACCAATTCTGGTACATTCCGTCAAGATGGTGTACTATCGAAGCATCAAACCTGTTTGTCGGTGCATAATTAGAATGTTTCTCCATACCCTCCGAAGACTCCGCTGGAGAGTTCAACATCTTTATATCATTTTCTTTCTGATTTTCGTTTTCTATCTTGTCTGACATGTCATTATCATAATTCCACGCAAAGATAAGAAAAAACCTTGTTTTTTAATTGATAATTGACAATTGACAATTATGATTTTTATAAAAAATCTTAAAAACTCTAACCTCTAACCCCTAACCTCTGACCTTTTTTTTATTTTTGCAACCAAATTGCAAAATAATTTAAGAAAATGGCACAGGAAGATATTTTTAAGAAAATAGTTTCTCATTGTAAGGAATATGGTTTTGTTTTCCCAAGTAGTGATGTTTATGATGGTTTAGCAGCTGTTTATGACTATGGACAGAATGGTGTGGAATTGAAAAACAATATCAAGGAATATTGGTGGAAGAGCATGGTACTGCTCCACGATAATATTGTCGGTATTGATTCAGCCATATTCATGCATCCAACCATTTGGAAGGCAAGCGGACATGTTGATGCGTTCAACGATCCTCTTATCGACAACCGCGATTCCAAGAAACGCTATCGCGCTGACGTGCTTATCGAAGACCAGATGGCTAAGTACGATGAGAAAATTGAAAAAGAGGTTGCCAAGGCAAAGAAACGTTTTGGTGATAGTTTTAATGAGCAGCAATATTTAGAAACATCACCTAAGATTAAGGAGATTGCCGAAAAACGCGATGCTCTGCACACCCGTTTCCAAAAGGCAATGAACGACATGGATCTTAACGAACTACGTCAGATTATCCTCGACGAGGAAATTGTATGTCCTATCAGCGGTACAAGAAACTGGACTGAAGTGCGCCAGTTCAACCTGATGTTTGCAACAGAATTCGGTTCTACTGCCGAAGGTGCAAGCAAGGTCTATCTGCGTCCTGAAACGGCACAAGGTATTTTCGTGAACTATCTAAACGTGCAGAAGACTGGTCGCATGAAACTGCCGTTTGGTATCGCACAGATAGGAAAAGCATTCCGTAACGAGATAGTTGCCCGTCAGTTTATCTTCCGTATGAGAGAATTTGAGCAAATGGAAATGCAATATTTCATTCAGCCTGGCACAGAACTCGATTGGTTTGCCAAATGGAAAGAAACCCGTATGAAATGGCATCAGGCTCTCGGCTTCGGTACTGAAAACTATCGTTTCCACGACCACGACAAGCTGGCTCATTATGCCAATGCTGCAACCGACATTGAGTTCCGTATGCCTTTCGGATTCAAGGAAGTCGAAGGCATTCATTCACGCACCAATTTCGACCTCTCACAGCATGAGAAATTCTCAGGCAGAAGCATAAAATATTTCGACCCTGTAACCAATGAGAGCTACACTCCTTACGTCATCGAAACATCCATTGGTGTTGACCGCATGTTCCTCTCCATCATGTGCCACTCCTACTGTGAAGAGCAGCTTGAGAACGGTGAAACAAGAGTGGTTCTGAAACTGCCTGCAGCACTCGCACCAGTGAAACTCGCTGTTCTGCCATTAGTAAAGAAAGACGGACTGCCAGAAAAGGCAATGGAGATTATCAATGATTTGAAATTCCACTTCAACTGCAAGTATGATGAGAAAGACACAGTAGGCAAACGCTACCGCCGTCAGGATGCCATCGGCACTCCTTATTGCGTAACCGTTGACTACGACACTCTGAAGGACGATTGCGTAACAATCCGTTTCCGCGACACCATGGAGCAGGAAAGAGTAAAGATTTCCGAACTGCAAGGCATTATCGAAAACAAAGTCAGCATAGCAAGCCTGCTGAAACTAATTTAGAGGTTGAAACCCTTCCGTAAAATGCTTGAGGGTTATGGGTTATGGGTTGTGGACCTAAATTGTAAAATTAATTAAATCTGAAAATAAATTTGTAAATCCGTACATCGTAAATAAATTTCGTCATGCGTAAATTTTCTATTCTCCTCATATTGTTGGCCACTGTTTCATTCAGCAGTTGCAAGTCAGACATAGAAGATACTGAAGAATACCCAAACTGGCAAGTAACCAATGCCGACTATTTCAACTTACTGTCAGAACAGGTACAGCAATCCATCAGCAAAGGCGACAAAAACTGGAAATTCCTGAGCAGTATCATGAAAGCACCAGAGGCACCTTTAAGCACTACCGATAATGTTATTGTCAACGTGTTGCAGGAGGGCAAAGGCAATGTCTCACCAATTGCAACCGACACCGTCAGGGTAGCATACCGAGGTAGGCTACTACCATCGAGGAGCTATCCAGAAGGCTACGTCTTCGACCAGACTTATCTTGGTACATTCAGTTCCGAAACAGCCAACACCTATAAGATGGCAGTCAATGCCACCATCGTTGGTATGCAGACAGCCTTGCACCATATGCATGAAGGAGATTTCTGGCGCATCTACATCCCTTCAGAATTAGCATACGGCATGAGTGGGACAACTGGTATCCCAGCCTATTCAATGCTGATTTTCGACATCTACCTCGATTCCTTCTGGCACCAAAAATAAAAGGCCCAGTTTAAATTTTCCGTGGAAGCGAAAGGATAAAAATATTTAGGTATAGGCGTTTAGTGCGCACTAAAATTTGTTAATTTTAATATCATTTCAAAGATAATTCCTACCTTTGTGGTATGGAACGAAATATTTTCAAAGGCGTGAACTCTCTAAAGTTCTACAATCAGTTCAACTCTGAG
>JAZLKO010000062.1:0-9037 GCA_045597685.1 Prevotella sp. | reverse complement strand
TAGGGGATAACTATGTCATGACGATACGAAAATCGACTCAAACAACGACAAAACTCAGAAAAAGGCTGACGAGGGCAGCCTTGGAAGGCATACCCTCGTCAATCAATATTGAATTCTTGGAATTAAACGACTATCCCTAATATACAGGAATCGCTACCTGTAGTTTATCGAATGCTTACGTTTATCGAATGCTTAAAAAAAGCCCAGACTGGAGTCTGAGCTTCTTTTTTTAATATTTCTGGTACTACACTTATCTTGCAATGTATTTTTTACCATTAACAATGTAGATATTGCCCTTGACTGGGTTCAGTACCTTGCGACCATTCAAATCATAGATACCTTCACCAAAGAACTTAACATTCTTTGCAGAGATATCGTTGATTCCTGATGGAGGAACTGTGCCTTCAGGGATTACGTTGATTGTCTGGAGACGAATGCCTTTCTTAGCAACCTTGAATGTGAAGTCATCATCAGCAGCAGCTACAAATACAAATTCTGTATATGTTTTAGCTGGAGTGTCCAAAGTTGCTGCAGGATTGCCTTCAACGTCGAGAGCATTTGTAAGTGTTACACCACCTTCAAGTGTACTACTTTCAGTGTTGCAGAGAACGAGTTTGATAGTATCACCAGCTGCAACCTGAGGGATGCGAGTAGTTAAGCCGCTCTGGAACTGAGCACAATTGTAAGCAGATCCGTTAGCAGGGCAAACGAGGATACCATTCTGATTTGCATCAGTGAAGTAGAGACCTTTGAATGCTGGTATTACAGTAGTACCATCGAATGTAAGCTGTTCGTCGTTGAGAGCTGGAACATAGCTGTAGCGTCCCTTAGAACTTGCAGTCCAATATCCGTTGCCGTCTTCAGCAGCCTTACTGATTGCAGCCCAATCATCAGCCCAGTCTGTAGGCATGTTGTCGAACTTCCAACCACGAGCTTCAGTGATAGGAGGGAGTACTATCCAACGTGGATCACCGAAGCCTTTTTCTGCTGCGTATGAACCTGCAGTTGCTGCGAAGTTAGCCTTGAGAGCCTTAATGTTATTGAAGTCGAGAGCACCTTCTGGCAATGTCAGAACAAGTGTCAGGTCTTCAGTTGCAATCTTTGACTTGTCGGTGCCGTCAATTGTTACGATGTCGCCATTGATAGCATTGTCAGCTGCTGTGAAATTGAATTTGTTGTTATTCTGGATGTACTTGTTGATACGATATACATTGAAGAATACGTTGCCCTTCAGTTCGTCAACAAATGCATCGTTGTTTTGAGTGTTGTTACCAAAGTTCTTCTTTGTACAGATATTTACAAATGTGTTGTTTGTAAATGTGATGTACTCGTAAGGATCAGCAGGGAATGCCTTTGAAGCCTGTCCGTTGGAAGCATTTGCAAACTTGATGAAGTGAGCATCGTCAATAGAATCGTTGAACAATGTTGAAGCATTGATAGTGAAGTTCTTGATTGCACCAACATTTCCTGGAGCAGACTCGAAGTCGATGTAAGGCTCAGTATTGCTCTTGCAGAACTGAACTACGCAGTTGTCAACTGTGAGGCCACCGAGAATCCATGCAGCACCGTTGTTGCTGAACAATGAAGTAGGGAGCTGAGCGATGTTACAGCCGTTGAGAGCTACTGTGCAAGTGTTGATGTAAACATTCTGAGTGTTGTTGTAGATGTTGCCCTTTGAAGCATGAACAGCTGAATCAGGAGTTGCAGAGAGAGCCACAGGAGCAACTGTTGCATCAGCACAATTGAAGTTTACATTGTTGATTTCGATTCCCTGCATACCTGTAATCTGTGCATCAGCGCCAACATTAACGATAGCACCATTACCATTGATTACGAGATTTACAAGACCTGCGTCAACAGCAACGTTGAGAGGATATTCTTCACCCTTGTTGAGGTCGATAGTGAGAGTTTCACCGGCAGCCTTGTCAGCAACACCAGCAAGAATCAACTTAGAAAGACCCTGAGGAGCATCAAGAAGCTTGAGGCTTACGAACTGTGCAATGTACCACTGTCCACCTTCCTTCTTGTTGCCAAGACCGAATTCAAGCTTGCCGTCAGCACCTACTGTTGCTTCAAATGTGCGAAGTAAACTGTCTGTTACAAGAGTTTCAGCATCGTTATGATTAACAACGATGTCTTTCTTCTCATTGTTAGCAAATACGTAAGCAATGCCTTCGCCATAGTATTCTTCTGTGAGATTACGTGCAACGTTTGCAGCAGCGTAGAACTTAACTTCGTACTTAGCATTTGGCATCAAGCCTTCGATTGTCTGAGAAAGAAGAATTGTGTCCTTTGCAGCAACGTCGCCATTATAGAGTTCAACACCTGTCTGGTATGTGCCAGTAGCACCAAACCAGTCATCCTTCTTGTTGCTTCCAAGAATACTCCAGTCAGAACCGATGGTAGTCTGTGCCTTAACACCTTCAATGAGGGCAGCTTCGATGACTTTCATTTCTGCAACACCATCAGTGATTGTACCTGCTTCGTATGCAGTCTGAACATCGGCTGTAAGTTCATTGAACTTCTTTTGTCCGTCTTCGTCAAGAGCAAGAGCCTTGTCCAAAGCGGCCTTTACGTTTTTATACACCTTGATGCTTGGTTCTGCAGCGATGATAGCAAGTTTCAGAGCTTCGCATGCATCGTTTGCATCCTTAACAGAAACACTTGTTGGATCTGCTTCGTATGCAACGAGAATCTTGTTTGCACCTTCTACTGCCAAATCGAGAGCTTCTTGAAGACCTTTTTCCATCTTATCTTCAGGAACTGTTGCAAGAGCAGCCTTAAGGTCGTTGATGTAACCTTCGAGTGAAACAGGACCAACATAAACGAGCTTCAGCGGCCCGCTGATGAACCAGCTTCTCATCAATGAGAATGTGCCAGAATAACCAATCTCGATACTATCTGTCTCAAGAAGTTTGAATATGGTTGATGTCTCATAAAGACCTTGTTCGAATACTCCGAGGGCATCGCCTGTGCTGTTTGCATAGCCAGAAAGACCTACAATGCTTCCGAGTGTAGGGATGAGTGTACGGTTAGTGCCGCATACCATGTAAGCTTCTGAAATAGTAGGGTCTGTGTCGAAATATTCGCCATAGCGGAAGAAAGCATTTGAACTCAGTTTATACTCACCAGCAGGAAGTTCTATTTTCTGAGTCATACTGTATGCTTTCATATCAAGGCCTCCCCAACCAGCATAGAATTCAACGACACCAATGTGACCATTGTTGTTTGTGTCGCCACCAGCTCTTGCAGGGTTGCAGTTCCATCCTGTAGCACCTTGCAACAATGATGCATTCTTGATATAAACGTCTGTGATGTCAGCACCTGGTGCATAATATTTAGCCATGTGTGCTGCATACTGCTCCTTGAGAGTTGCGTTTTCTGCTACACCGTCAGTAATTGTTCCGTTGTCGTAAGCAGTCTTGATTTCTGCAGTTGCTTTCAAGAAGTTTTCGTAACCTTCTTCTGTGAAGTTCACCTTTGCATCGTCATACCACTTCTGGATGCTTGCATAAACAGCAACACTTGTCTTTGCTGCAGCAACAGCATTGTTGAGGTTGTCGATAGCTGTCTGGTAAGCTTCTGCTGTATGTTCTACAGTTTCACTGTTAGTGTAAGCTGTGTTAAGGGCATCGAAAACGTCCTTATTCATCTTCTCGTTTGCATCGATAACAGCCTTTGCTGCTTCTCTTGCTTTTGCAAGTGATGCTTCGAGAATTGAGAGGTCAAGACCGAGATATGACAATTCGAAATTATCAAAGATAACCCACAAACTTGCGTTAACTGGGTTTGCGATACCAAGGTTTAATTTACCATCGGTAACAACTACTTCGATTGGAGTTTCCATTGCATAGTTTCCGGCAGTGAAAGATGCAGAAGCATCTGACATGTTGTTCTCTGTTCCTGACAATACAAGTACAGGAGCCTTTGCGTCGTTAAGGAAGAAATAAGGCAAATTGTCATTGTCAGTACCATCCTGACGATAGAAACCCTGTGCTGTGAGCTGATACTTGCCATTAGGAACATTTTCTATAGTCTGTGAAATAGTGAACACTGAATGGTAAGACTCTGCGCAGTTATTAACGTTGTCACCGCCACTGAGATTCTTGTTTGCACAGTCTTCACTTACCTTCCAAGTAGTACCAACTCTCTGGTCGTTGCGTGAGAAGTCAGCACCCTTGATAAGGAATGTTGCGTCAACTGGAGTTCCGTAAGGAGTCTTCTTGATTTGTGCAAGGAGTTCTTCCTCTGAATAGATTTTCCACTGTGCATTTGCATCGGCTGCATCTGCGATGTCTGTCTTCAGAATAGTTGTCTCTCCGTCCCATCCGATGTAGTTTCCGTCGCCGAGAGTGAGAACATAGTTTTCGTCAATTTTCTGAATCTGCCAGTTTGCAGCAGCAGCGTCAACATATCCGCCATTGCCAAGGAAGTGAGAGTCGCCACCATTAGAGATGTGTGAATCGAGAGTGTAAACACCTTCTTCAACCTTTGCGAGGGTGAAGTAGTTTGCATGCTTGAGCAGTGATGCCTGGGTACCCCAGCTATTGCCACCGCCAAGCCATTTGCCAGAAGCCACATTGTACAAATAATAGTTACCATCTGCCAAATTAGCTGCTTCTGTAGCGGACTTAATTACAGCTGCATAAGTGAATACACCAGCAACAAGAATAAGTCCAAGTAAAGTAAAAATTTTCTTCTTCATGTTTTTTGGTTTTTGTTAATAAATTGAGTTAATAAATAATTTGTTTTCAATATCTTTGAATAATTAAAGATTCGAATGTAAATCAATTATTTCAGGTTTCGCAATAATTGGCGCAAATGTAGTTGATAATTATCAACTTCCAAAATTTTTTAAGAATTTTTATACTATTTGGAGCAATAAAACGGTTCAGTGGAAAAATACTGTGGTAAAATGTCTGGTCGTAGTTGATTATCTAACAAAAACCAGAAAAACCCCTAACCCCGTCTGTTCTCCCACACATCTCCCACACATCTCCCACTTACTTCCTACTCATGGTGGGAGAAGTATGGGAATTATGTAGCTGATTTGTGGGTAATGTGTATAAGAAATTAGGAGTAACGTGTGCAGAATCCACTATTCACATCCTCTTCAAAAAGAGAGCCATGCTCACGCACAGCTCCCTCCAAAAAAACAAATTCATTATGAAACCTACACCCCTAACGAGTGTAGTTCCATGCCATTAGGTGTTTTCCACCCATTACCAACCGAAGTCTTCTTTACCGAGGACATCTGTTCCACCTTCACCAGTAACACTTGGATCCAATGTTCCATTGGCAGTGTCACCTCCACCGCCAGAAATTGTAGCGATGTGGTTTTCAATACGAACTCTTACAGCCTTTGTTGTTGGTTGAATATATTTCTTTTTCATAATTTGTTTCTCCTATTTTTATTTGTTAATATACTTCTTACCATTCATAATCACAATACCCTTATAGCTGCCATTTACGCGCATACCATTGAGGTTGTATGCTTTAGAATTGTCAATTGTCAATTGTTCATTGTCAATTGTGTTGATTCCTGTAGGTTCACCAAATGTTACTTCGAGTTTAGCATCAGCAGGAAGAGCAGCGTCAAGTTTCAGATAAGCCTTACCTGCTGCGATAGTGCCACCTGCATTAAGTTTCTTGAATGTAGCCTGACCATTACTCAAACCAAGATAATAATCTTTGCCATAATCATCTCCACAAGTGTAAGTTTCATCAATTACAGCAACAAGTTTGTTGGTTACGGCAAGGTTAGGAGGAAGAGTTTGAGTGAATGTATAGTCGCCAGGAGTTTCTGCATAAAGGATGACACCACAGTTTGCAGGAATAGCACTAATCTTAGTCATCGTAACAGTTGTGCCCTCTACGGTAGCTGTATAAGCACTTACACCATCAGGAATTTCCACAGCGTATGGCAAACCAAGAGTTGCGTATTTTGCATCGGTGATTGTAGCTTTGTATGCTTTGCCAATATTTATATTGCCAAGAGCCACATTACCTGAACTCTTACTAGTATAAACAAACTTCACATAACGAGTAACTGATTTCAAAGCATTCAATTTATTTACTGTAGTATTGCCAAGTGTTGTATAACTTTCAACCAAAGTGTATTCTTCGCCATCAGCAGACTCCATAACTTCAAATTTGCCATCTTTGAAGCTATTTCCCTTTATGTCGTATGAAACATAATCAGCCTGCTCATTAAATCCAATAACAAGATAGTCGCCTGTACTATCAAACTTCAGTTTTGGTGAAGAACCGTCGTAATCACCTCCCAATCCCGTTTGACTCATTCCAGCGGTTGTTTCAATATCAGCTTTTCCACCATCAAAAGCAAATGGTAATGATGCAGGTGCTATTACCGTAAGTGTATATTCGTTTTTAGCTTCATAACAATTAGCTGTCTCTGGAGCAGAAATAGTAATCTTTGTGGTACCGAATTTCTTTGCAGTAATGGTCACTTTTTTACTTCCATCAATTATTGCTTCTGCTACTTCAGTATCAGAAGAAGTTATGCTTAATGTTCCATCACCTGAATAAGTAACGGTGTATTCATCACTTTCTCCAACCTTAAGAAGTGAATTGCAGTCAGCAGCAATAGTAGGATTTGGCTTTGACGGAGCTTTGTAGGTCAAGTCGTCCCAGCTATCAGGACAAATTTCCCATGTACCTTCATACTCTTTCCATGCACCTTCAAGTGTTCCTGAAAGCGTTCCATGGAGTTCCCATGTGTCAGAATGTTCTGCTTTAGTACAATATATTTCTATGTTCTTATCATCCTTTTTAGTATTGAGGTAAACCCCGTAGCGCTTGCCTTGGGCATTCGTATAGAGGCCAGTAATTTCGGCATTCTCAAATGAAACCTTCACAATTGTACCAGATTCGATTTCAGCGGCAACGAGGTCTGCAAGGCTATTATAAATAGGACCAAAGGTGAATTTCTGGCTTGCAACAGAACTGTTTGTCATTCCAGATTTTGTAGCAATAGCCTTAATTGTTGTCGTTGCAGAAACAGTAAATGGCTCATTATTATATAGTGTGCTTTCTGAAGTAGGAGTATCACCATTTGTAGTGTAGTGTATTTCTGCACCCGCCGTTTCACAACCAAGTGTAACTGTTATTGGATCAAAATATGTATCTTTCTCTTCAGAAGGTGTGATAGTAGGAGTCTTTACTTGGTTTTCATCAGCTTCGTAAGTTATTTCATATGATGATTCATTAATAAGGACATTCTTTCCAAAGGTCGTAACTTTCATCATAAAGCCAGTGGCTCCAGTAAACCCTGTCGTAAAAGTTGAGTAAACATATGCTGTTTTTGATGCAGCATTCCCATTCGTCAACTCTAATTCGTTTCCGCTTATTAAAATATTACCATCCTTATCAACCAAAGAAATAGTAATCTTAGACGCAGTATCACCATTACGCAAACCTTTGAATCCAACTTTAATGGATGAAATAGTGTTACCTCCAGATGCACAAGTTGTAAAATCTGCGACACTTTTATTTACCAATGTTCCATTAGCTTTTTTGAATCCATATGGCTGAGAAAAATAAGTTTCATTGCCTGTAGCAGTCCAGTTTTCACTTGAAGAAGTAAGATCCCATGAAGCAGTTTTCGTTTCTCCCCACGCGAGGTTTGTGCTCAAAAGAGCGAGAACAAGCAAGGTTAGGCACCTTGCGCAAAACGATTTAAGATAAGTTTGTTTCATAACTTTGTTGTTTAATTAAAGGGTTAATATTATTGTTTGAAAATGATCTCTCATCTCCTCGTGGGTGGGCAACAATAAAGCTATGCTGAAAAATTCGACAAAAAGAAAAGCACAGACTTATCTTGTAAAGTTGAGGTCCTAGGAAATACCCGAAATATCACAAGACATGCCCATGCTAATACATGAGCATTGACTGTTATTCGGAGATATTTCAAAATAATGGAGTTTCCTAGGTTCCAACTTTTCTCGAATAATAGCAAATGCTATATTTTACCCAAATGTTTTGTCGCACGAGTCTGACCTTTTCGGTGCTTTCGTTAGGCTGTGCGACTGAACCGCTTGACGCATCATCGCGGTTTTGTGATTATACAAAATAGAGTACCTTTAGCCTTTTGTCCTCCAGAAACACGTCTGGCACGACTATTGGGTCGAAAAGCTCAAAGCCCCCATCTTGTCGCAATACATGGGTATTGCTTTCTGCCGCAAAGATAAGAAAAAAGTTTTGTTTTTTAATTGATAATTGACAATTGGCAATTGATAATTATGATTTTTTAACAGGAAGGTTAAAGAAGCCTTATCAAAGGGACAACAAAGGGATATCAAAGGGATATCAAAGGGACAACAAAGGGTAACACCCTTCGATATCCCTTTGATATCCCTGCGATATGCCTGCGAACAAGGTGCGAAAACGGTTCAGTGGAAAAATAAACAATTCAAGAGTTTCGCAAGTGTGACTGGAAGGCACTACAGCCTCGTAGAGGCGGTTAGTAACCAGGTACGAAGTACCCGGTATGGCAAACAAATAGTATATTGCTTAGAGGGCAGTACCTTGTTCCGAGGAACATGCCTTAACCCAAGGTAGTGTCTTCCATGCACATAGTAGGGGTATCTCGTTTATCTGGCAGCATCTCCTTCGTCGATGCAACCAGTTACTAAAAGCTACTCAGTGACAACTCTTATTCACTACCTTATCTAAGCCTTTTACTCACATCTTACTCACAATTTACTCACTCCTATAGAGTAGCCATAGAGTGTAGTCTGTGTGAGCAAATTGTGAGTAAAAGGTTGTTATAAGGGCTTTAAAAGGGGGTGTTTGGGTTTATTTTATGGTGTGTTCTATAAATTATAAAATGATATGAACTCTTATGGTAGCCTTCGTGTTGGATGCTTTCAGTTTCTTTTTGGCATCTTCCTCTGCTTAAATCAATTGCATAGTAAACTATGCGCTTGCTTTAACCAAAGAAATCTGCTCAAAAATAATTCTGAAATCATCTCAATATAATTTATAGAACCCACCTTATGTGATTTCGCAATGGATT
>JAZLKO010000061.1:0-3120 GCA_045597685.1 Prevotella sp. | reverse complement strand
ACGTTTATTGCATGAAGACAACTCACGGATTAGGTAAACTCTGTCTGTTGTGGCGTCGCGCACATAATCTCCGCACTCAAAGATTTCCTCTGGCTTTAATTTCCTTTTGCACATACTTTCAAAATCTTTCTGTATTTCTTTCTCCCTGCTTTCTCAATCGCTCCACGTTTAATCCACCTGTGAATAACCGTATTAGTTGGAGAATCATAAGAAAATTGATTTATTACTTCATCAACATTATCAGGAGTAAATTCTTCTTTTAGTTTTGCGTATAGTGGCGCATAAGGGAGTGTTGGCTGGCCATGTAATGCTTGTATATCTTCACCAAACAATGCAAGCGATGTTTTCAAATCTTGCTCTGCTCGCCACAACACAAAGTCCGTAATCAATTTTCTGCGCTTGTCATTCAACTGCCCGAGATAAGCTCCCCAGCAACACATTGCCAATCGCCACATCTTCATACCTTCACGCCTACGCAAGGTATCAAGTCCGTTATTGGCTGTTGCTGCTGCTTGCTTGAGGGTTCTTTCCCAAAAGTCCTTTATTGGCTTTTCCAAAAACATCAAATCCTGAGTGATGTCGGTTCTGTCCTTTGCCACCATGAATTCATCATCAGCATAAGTCAACTTATCCGAAAAGTCAATGACCTTCTTGATATACGCCATTTGCTCCTCAGTCGGAGACTGAATCAAATGAAATGGCGTAAACTCTTGGTTTCTGATTTCACAGAAATGCACACGGGTTATCAAACCATTCTCAGGATTGTCATAATACTTCCGCACCTGATTAGGTGTTCCACATTGCAGCACATTAATATGCAGATTTATTCCACCGCTGAAACTCATGTCGGATTTAAAACCCTGCGAATATTCAGCATTGTCCCAGTTTTTACGATAAAGTGTGTTCCACTTGTTTTTTTCGCGATTGTAAAGGCTCATGTCAAGTTCCGTATCAAAATGGAACTGGTGCATCCCCTGTGCGTCATATTGGAGTTCCGCCATATTGGTGACAGATGTTACCTGTGGCATTATTCGCTTAAGGTAGTTGTTCATATCAATTTCGTCAGCCTTTATTTTCACTCCAGCCGCTTTCAATGCTTTGAGTTTCCTCTGCTCTGCAATCTTCATGTCGTCAATTTTTCTGTCACGATCGCGAAGATGCTGGGTTAGTATCTTCACCGTCTTATCAGCAAACGATTTTCCCACAGACTGAGGGGCGAAGATGGCTCCATGAAATGTTGTTGTCGTTTCCACTCCATCAAGGAAGGTTGATTTAAGCCCCGTGAACAGGGTTGAAAGACAAGCCTCCACAACGTATGTCTGAGCAACCCAAAAATCCTCTGGCGATGTTGATTGAAAAATGTCGAACACAGGAGGGAACTTCGGGAACTTCGGATCATCCTCAATCTTTGCGGAAAAATCAAGTTTATCCTTGAAGGCAATATCTTCCTCGCGTTCAACCTTCTTCTTAAAACTATTGCGCACCAGGAACTTGTAGAACTCCACTGGTAGCTTGTCCTTCAAAACGTATTTGCAGCAATCGCGAACAATCTTCCAACGCGCCTCTTCCTCCAAATTGAAAGAAGGCAGGCACGCCATCAACACCGCTGGCATATTATTACAGATATAGCGCAGATTTACGCACATACGCCTGTAATAGCTCATTGTCTCACCATCAGCAGGAGCACCGAACACATCAACCCAACGGGCAGCAATCTCGGTTAGCGGTTTGCCGTTGTATTCGTATGTTGATAGCTTCTGCAATGCTGATTCTAAATCTGGGTTCACTTGTTTAGGTGCTTCCGCCCGATTTTGTTCAGACACTTGCAGTTCCTCTTGCAATCCATCCTTTGTTGCTTCTGCTGTTTCCATAGTTTGTTGTTCTCCTTGATTTCCACTATCAATGCCCATGTTGTCACTATCAACATCAGGAACATTATCAACATTATCGTTTTCTGCGTTGAGTCCCATTGACTCATCGTCTCTATAATCTCTTTCATCTTTCATTTGTCTTTTGATTTTTCTAATTTGTTAGTAAATTTAAAATTACCGTAAATTGCTGCACTTGCATTTGCATACAGCCGCGAGAGATAGTCCTGCGCAATACGCATATTTACTTTGTTTTCAATGGTTAGCGCAACCTTGATTTTGTTCTTGCTGGAATACACTGCCCAACTGCCGCAACTCATTGAACCTTCATCCACCTTGCGCGTTGTTTCGTCATCGTCTTCGTCACGCTTCTTGTAACCCTTGAAAAACATACGTTTCCCAGGGAGAACAGAAAGGCTACCCTTGTAAGTCTTACCTTCCTCAAAAATTGTTTCATCGATCAATGTCAGCGAACCGCTTTCGCTGCTCACCACATCTTCCTTAACCTTTGGCTGCTCATCAGCCACTTTCTTTTTTGCCATAATTTTTTTTAAGTTTAACCCGATTTGGGTTCAGTAAAACAAAGTGCGCACATCATCCATTTTGAATGACGATGCAAAGTTATGGACAAAAAAAATCCCCAACAAGAAAAAATACTGTCGGGGAAAAGTCTGGGCTTAAAAATGAAAACTTCCTACTTAAAACTGAAAAGTTCGTCAAATTTCTTTGCTATTGTAACATATATTTTAAACTCTGCCTGTCTTTTTATCGGTCCATCTATCGTGTTCCATGAGTTAATAGGCCCTGCAAATGAACCCACATTCATTCTCATCAAATCTGCATAGTCAATCGGGTATTTCAAGCCAGCAGGATATAAAGATTCTATTTTCTCCTGTGCGCCTTTGAAATCGCCATCCTTCACTAATCCACGAAGCATCAATACTTTCGCAATCGAAAACCAATGCCGATTGTTACTTATCAGATTCATCACAACGTTGATTTTTTCCCTCAGTTCATCATCGCTGTTTTCATTGTTAGTCTCTCCGAATACCTGATTACTGCTAATTAAAGTATCTATTTTTGCATCGCCATGCACATTAATAACGGTAAATTTGCCGTCGCTCTTTTTGCGGTTGTATTCTTCACATAGCATCTGACCGTTTGCAAGTTCTGTCTTTCCGCCCTTGCTCCATGCCTGTTTATGGTCGGCTTCCATTTCGCTGCTTATATATGCATTCATACGTTTGTGCGA
>JAZLKO010000060.1:0-18786 GCA_045597685.1 Prevotella sp. | reverse complement strand
AAGAACAACGTCACCATACATCTGTACAAAACAGCGATATGAATCATATACGAAATGAGGATTCTGTGTCTTCTGTCACATTCCTTCTGCCACCTTGTCGTTCAAACCGAGCTTCAGGATAGTATCGATCATACCAGGCATTGAAGCACGTGCGCCAGAACGAACGCTTACGAGCAATGGATTCTGAGCATCACCAAACTTGCAGTTCATCAAATCTTCAACATGCTTTACTGCTGCCATCACGTCGTCGTTCAGCAGCTTCATGATTTTCTGCTGACCAACCTCATAGTATTCATTACATGTGTCAGTAGTAATTGTGAAACCTGGAGGAACAGGAACACCTATCAGGTTCATTTCTGCCAAATTGGCACCTTTACCACCAAGCTGTTCTCTCATGTTAGCATTTCCTTCGGCTTTTCCGTTACCGAAGAGATAAACTCTTTTTGTTGCCATAAATAAATTTAATTTCTGATTTTGTTTAAATATATTTTAGTAAAATTGTTATTTTATTTTGCAAAGATAATAAAAAGGTACTACCATTCTGCGGTTTTGCGGCTTTGCGGTTGAGGATTTAAGTTTTTTTAATAAAAAACTCATCACTCACCCCTAAAACATTAAGCCATAAGCTATAAACTATAAGCTATGAACTTCCCAATATTATTGCTGCTGTGCTGGTAATGTCGTTCACATTGATAATACCATCTTTATTCACGTCAGCATTGTCACAATTGAAAGAAATGGTATTCCCTGTCAGTATGTAATCTGCAATACACGTAATGTCGTTCACATTTACAACGCCATCGTTATTGGCATCGCCAAGCAAGCAACTTGTTTTCAGCTCAACGTCAATAGAATTACTCCAATCCGACTCTGCATCTTTATTCACACCTTTTACCCTGTAAGAGTATTTACACTTGTTGGAAAGGTTGGAAAAAGTGTGTTCCAAAGTTTCAATTCCTGTTATCATTGTAGTAACTGTAGCCCCTCCGCTACCTGCGACGACCTTTACATTGTCTAAATAGTAGCGTGAGCCTTTTGTCGAAGTGAAACTTATCTTATAATCGCAATCTACATTATTGAAAGTGAGCAACTCGGAGGTCACATTTTTCTGTGCCGTAACATTCTTGCTTTGCAATTCCTTACTGCTTGCATCCAGGACAGACACCCTGATTGTTGTCGCATCGCTACCATACACTTGCTCGTCGAACGTAAGAATTACATGCCCATTTGGATTTTGCAACAAAGGCGAAGTCAGCTCGCTGCCGCTACTGCCTGATGCCAATTTCACGCGACCAACATCGGGATAGATTTTCGAGCCTGTCCAGCCTTTGACTTTCATGTATTTGTCAAGCGAACTTTCCACGCTGGTAGAACTTACAGTCTTAAATTCGTTGAAATCCTCATCCAACACCACCATATCCTCTGTCTTTTCCAAATCGCTTTGAGTAAGTTCCAGAGTATAGGATTCCGAATTGTCGGCATACTCCCAGTTAGCTGTAAAACCTGTTGAAGTAATACATGTCGCTGACAAAGCGTATGGTACCTCAGGCGTATTCACAGGATCAGCTCTTTCATAGTGATCGTAGGAAAATGCTTTTTCCCGAAGATTTCCCCAGATGTACTGTTCCAACTTTGGATAGTCGATAAACGGATTTCTGTTACCCTGAATGGTATATACGGCATTGTTGCGTTGAATTTCAATATCATCAACAGGGTCGTTTTCAGCCCATTCCAAAAGCATTTTATACACATACTCATAAAAGAATGGCCAATCGGTATTGGCTGCATCTACCTGTTCGAAACAAGGGCTTGTCTTCACCCAGTTCAAATCTGAATAACAGGTTGCCATATAGAAATATATTCTCGCAAAGTCGCCTTTCCATTTGTCGGCTGGCTCCCACAATGTAAGACTTGATGTGGTGCGCCCCTGACCTTTTCCTATTTTAATGTTTCCAACTGTTTTCGTCAGATTCACAACTTCGCCCATGCAGAAATTGCTTTTGGCTGAATTTGCATTAGCATCAGAAGGCATCAAATGCTGAATGTCTTTGTAAGCCTGATTCTGAGAACCGCCCCACCAACTTTTAGGCATGGAGTGCTCGATGTTCATTCCACCAATTGCACTTCCTTTCTCTGAAAAATAGCGTTTTTCATCGCTATATCTGTCAATCACAGAATTGTCGCTGTTGCGGTCGCTTGTATAAAAACCGTCCCATGTATGATCTTCTCCCGAACCATACGAGAGTACATTTGCCTTTTTTATGATACTATGTAAAGCAGTCTTCAGTTCCTTGAATTTCTTTCCGTTGGCAGCCTGATAATACGTACCACTATTGTTTGGACCTTGGGCGAAGCATACAAAACAAAGGGTTATACTAAATAAGGTGACAAGCAATCTTTTCATACTATTCCAGTCAAGAGCGGCAAACGGGGGTCGAACCCGCGACCCTCGGCTTGGGAAGCCGATGCTCTACCACTGAGCTACTGCCGCAAAACAAGCAGAGCCGAAAGCGGGACTCGAACCCGCGACCTACGCATTACGAATGCGTTGCTCTACCAACTGAGCCATTTCGGCATACACGTTTTAAATGTGGCTGCAAAGGTAGTAAAAAATCATGCGTCTCCCAAAATAATTTTAATTATTTAAGATTTATTCAAGTTTCGACAGCTACTGCCCTACCCACTCGTTGCTCGTACGATTTTATAGTTTTGCGATTATCGTTATTTACATTGTTATACATTGTAACTTATAAATCATGTTAGCGCTGCCTACCTCAACTGCTGAGGCAACAAGTAAAAGAAAAAAGCAGCTCAAAAAAATGAACTGCTTTTTTCTTTTATTGAACTAACGTCAATTACATTGCTGCGAATATCCAATTGTAGAACCAGCTGCATATTCCGAAGAAGACTATGCCTAACGTGCACACAAACAATGCTACTTTGGTGTTGCTGTCGGTCTTGAAATATGGCAGAGGTGTTTCGTTTGGATTTATATACATTGCCTTTACTATCAGCAAGTAGTAGTATAGGCTTACTACTGTGTTTATCAAGGCTATAAACACAAGCAGATAGAATTTTGCTTCGGTTGCTGCCATGAAGACAAAGAACTTGCTAAAGAATCCTGCAAACGGTGGGATTCCTCCGAGGGAGAACAGAGCAAGTGTCATAAGGAAAGCAAACTTTGGATTAGTCTTGTATAATCCATTGTATGCGTCCATGTCAACGCAGCCATTATTGTTTTGCTCAACAGCACTGATGATGCTGAAGACGCTGAGATTGGCTACGATATAAACGAGTACATAATAAACCAATGCCGTAGCACCCAGCTGACTTTCGCCTACTACTGCCAGCATGATGTAACCTGCCTGTGAGATTGAAGAGAATGCCATGAAACGCTTCAAATCTTTTTGGCGGATTGCAAAGAGGTTGGCAATTGTGATGCTGAGCACGATGACTGCATAGAGCAACCATTCCCAATAAGGCACAAGTGGAAGGAATACCTTGTAGAGTATTGCCATCAGGGTGAAGGCTGCTGCGCCTTTGGATATTACGCTGAGGTAGCCTGTAACGGTTGTCGGTGCGCCCTGATAGGTATCTGCTGTCCAGAAATGGAATGGTACAAGGGAAATCTTGAATCCGAGCCCTGCAAAGAAGAATACCATGCCAGCAATTGTGAGTGGCAATACTGACATTTCTGGGTCGGCAAGCATGCCTGTCAATTTTTCTGCAACATCGTAGAAATAGAGTGTGCCTGTTACGCCATAGAGCATACTGATTCCAAAGAGCATTACTCCAGAAGAGAATACTGCTGTAAGAATGAACTTAGCACCAGCTTCTGCACTTTCCTTGCGCTTCTTGTCAAGGGCTGCAAGACAAGCCATTGGAATAGATGCCATTTCGAGAGCGAGGAAGAACATAAGGAAATGTCCGGCTGACATCATCATGTTCATACCCAGAAGAGTTGAAACAACGAGCATATAGAACTCGCCCTGCTTGTCCTGCTGTTCGGAACGCGACAGCCACTGACGGCTCTGGATGAGGACAATAAGCGTACCTGCAGCCAGAATAGTCTTCATCAGCGATACGCCTTTTGTGATGGTGTACATTCCACCGAAGAATTCGATAGGACGGTCGTATGCGCGTATGAGCCAACTGAACCAGATGCAGACTAATACCTGAATGAGCATCAGTCCGCACATTACTGGATTGAACCATTTGCGTTCTGAATGTTTGCTCGAAACAAAGTCCAATATGAATGTAGCCACGAGTATCAGCATCAGCGATACTTCGGGAATCATCTTTAAAAATTCATTATACATAATTGTAAATGTTTGGTTTTCGGTTTTCAGTTTTCGGTTTTCGGTTAATAACCCATAACCTATAACCTATAACCTATAACCTATAACCTATAACCGTAATTTCTTTTATGGTTGTAAAACTGTTATGATTGGACCAATGGTATCACTAATCACATTACTTACCCAGAGAGGGAAAATACCGAGTGCTGCAACACAGAAGATGAGGCCGCAGACTGCAACACGTTCATCCCATGTTGCATCGGTGAGTTTCTCATAATGTGGGTCAGCCACCTTGCCGTAGAGGATTTTTCCTACTACACGAAGAATATAGACCGCTGTGATTACAATACTTGTACAAGCAATGATAGTTGCTGCGCGATGGAATGTGTCGGTGTTCTGGAAAGAACCAACAAAGATTGTCATCTCGGCAACGAATCCAGAGAATCCAGGCAAGCCAAGGTTGGCAAGACCTGCTATAACATAGCCTACTGCAAGGAATGGCATTATCTTCATCAATCCACCGAGATAACGGATATCACGTGTATGAGTACGACCGTAGATCATACCGATGAGGGCGAAGAAGAGAGCTGTCATCAGACCATGAGAAAGCATCTGAATAATGGCTCCTGTGCATGAAGTCTGAGTCATCATCAGCAAAGCAAACAACACAAGTCCGCAATGGCTTACAGAAGAATAGGCGTTGATGTACTTGAGGTCGGTCTGAACGCAAGCTGAGAATGCACCATAGACAACAGAAATGGTTGTCAGGATAATGAATATCCATGAAAGTTCCTGTGTTGCCTCTGGCATTAGATACATTGCTATGCGGAAGCATCCGTAACCTCCCAATTTCATCAATACTCCAGCATGAAGCATACTAACTGCCGTTGGGGCTGAAGCATGACCATCAGGAGACCATGTGTGGAATGGGAAGAGTGCGCCCAACACTCCAAATCCGATGAATACCAGTGGGAAGCACATTCTCTGAAGTGACGGATCCATGATGGTACCTGCGGCATGTTTTGCTGCTATTTCCGCAACATTCATAGTATCGGCTCCATAGCCGAAATAAACGCCTAAGATACCAAGTATCAGCAATGCCGAACCTCCCATGAGCATCAGTGTGAGTTTCATTGCAGAATATTCTTTGCGACCACTGCCCCATACTCCAATAAGCAGGTACATAGGAATAAGAGCTACCTCATAGAACATGAACATCGTAAAGAGATCGACTGAGATAAAGAACCCGAACACACCACTGGAAAGGAGTGTGAACCAGAGGAAATATTCTTTTGTAAGAGGCTTCAGTTGCCAGGAGGCAAAAGTACCAGTGAAAACAATTATTGCCGAGAGCAACAGCATAACCACTGATATGCCATCGATACCTACTGCATAGGAGATATTCAATGGTTCAAACCATGTGATGCTCTGTGCAAGATACATGCCTTCACCCCCACCCTCGCGGAACTGGATGAAACTTATTGTTATGTAGGTAGCAAGCGCAAGCAAACAGCTGGCACCTGTTACCATCACACCACGCACCTGATTGAGATTGCGCGCAAGCCACAATCCGAGTAACATAAGTGCTGGTATCAATACGAATAAACTTAATATGTTCATAATGCAAATCCTCCCATTAAATAAAGATTAAGATAAGTGTCAATGCTACCACTCCCGTCAGGAACCAAACAACGTAAGACTGAACTTTTCCACTCTGGAAGTCGCGAATTGAATCGCTTCCTGCCTGAGTGCCCCATGCCAAGAAGTTGAATGTTCCATCAACAATGTGGCGGTCGAACCATGCCACTGGCGTGCTGATAAAACGGAAAATAATCTTATGAGTGACAAACTGCCAAATCTCGTCCATATAGAAACGCTTGTAGGCGGCTCTGTGAAGGCGAGGGAATGTTGCTGCCAGTTTGTCAGCAACTGGAGTCTCCTTGCCTGCATACATAAATGTGGCAACTGCTATAGAGATTACTGCCAGCACAACACTGGTTATGGCAACCTGCCAATTCATGTGGATGTCGAAAGGCTGTTCAGCAAATACGAAATGTCCGAAAGGAATGAATCCGCATACACAAGTTATTGCTGCTAAGAACACGAGAGGGAACCACATTACGAATGGTGCTTCATGAGGCTTGTGGGCTTCTGAAGGATTTACTTTGAGCTGTTCTTCATAATGGCTCTTGCCAAAGAAGATGCAATAGAACAGTCGGAACATATAGAATGCTGTCATCATTGCTATTCCACTCATTATCCATCCCATTACTGGTGAAAATTCAAAACAAGCCACAAGAATCTCATCCTTTGAGAAGAATCCTGAGAATGGAGGAATACCGCTGATTGCCAAGCATGAAATTCCGAATGTGATACATGTGATTGGCATGTATTTGTAAAGTCCACCCATGTATTTCTTTTCGTTGCTGTGAACGGCATGAATAATGCAACCAGCACCGAGGAAGAGGCAAGCCTTGAACATGGCGTGAGTGAAGAGATGGAACATTCCTGCCATGTAACCCAAACCACCTTCATCGCCTTCTGTTACTACAACTGACGTGCAAACGCCAAGTGCCACAAACATAAAACCAATCTGTGAGATGGTTGAGAATGCAAGCACTCGCTTGATGTCGCTCTGACAACATGCTACTGCTGCTGCATAGAATGCCGTAAAGGCTGCTATGTAGGCAATTACATGAAGTTGTGGCTGCGCAGCGTAGATGTAGAGTGGGAAGAGTTTTGCTACCTGATAAACACCGGCTACAACCATTGTTGCAGCGTGAATCAATGCTGACACAGGTGTTGGACCTTCCATTGCATCTGGCAACCAGATGTGCAGTGGGAACATTGCTGACTTACCGGCACCACCGATAAACATGAGGAACAATGCCGTTGGTAACAGTCCTAATGCTACAATTGGAGTATTGGCAATCTCACTTGGAGTGAGATAATCAAATGTTCCTGCATAATAGCCATAGATAAGAATACCTATCAAGAAGAACAGGTCGGCAAAGCGTGTTACAATAAATGCTTTCTTTGAAGCACTTACAGCAGCAGCCTGCGGATAGTAGAATCCGATTAGCAAATAAGAAGATACACCTACAAGTTCCCAGAAGATGTACATCTGGAAGATGTTGGTTGCTAATACAAGTCCGAGCATTGACATGGTGAACAAACTCAGGAAGGCATAGTAGCGCTGGAATCCTTTTTCACCGTGCATGTAGCCGAACGAATAGATGTGAACCATGAAGCTCACGGTAGAAATAACTATCAGCATCATCACGCTAAGCGGATCGAGCTGAATGCCTACGTTGAGACTCAACAGTTCAGTAAATGGCAGCCATGTATAATTATAAGGTGTAAGAATCTGATAAGTTCCATCAGCGAGCTTTGGCAGACAGAAGAAATACTCGTATGCCGTGTAGCATGAGAGACAGAACACTGCTGCCAGAGAAAGTGTACCGATGATTCCGGCAACTTTGTGTGACATCTTCATTCCTGCAAGTCCCAAGAGGACAAAAGTGAATGCAGGACAAAGCAATATAAATAATGTATATTCAAATCCCATCATAACGTTTAGTATTTCATGTTTTCTATCTGTTTAGCATCTGTGTTCTTGAAGTGATGGTAAACATTCATAATAATAGCAATTGCAACAGCAGTTTCGGCTGCACTTACTCCAATCTCAAAAACAGCAAAAAAGAGTCCTTCGCTGCTAAACGGATAGAGCAGACGGTTGAAAGCTGCAAAGTTGATATCAACTGCATTCAGGATAAACTCGATTGATATTAGCATTGCAATCAGGTTTCTGCGAGTAACAAAACCTAAGAAACCGATTATGAAGAGCAAAGCCGATACTACGAAACATAATTCAACAGGTATCATTTCTCGCCCTCCTTTCTTGCAATTACTATTGCACCGATAATACAAACAAGCAGAAATACTGAGATAAACTCAAATGGCAGGATGTAGTGGTATTTACCTGCACCCATCATCAAGGTTCCGAGTTTTTCCATTGGCATTTCGCCTGAATGCATTTCATTCACAACAAGTTTGGTCTTGAAGAATGCCAGCAGGATTACTGCCAAAGCAGCAAAAGCCGAAACAGCACCGATTGCCCATCTTCGCAAATTAAACTTTTCAAAAATTCCCTGGAGTGTATCCTTGTTGACTACGTTGATGGCAAATACGTAGAGTACTGTTACGCCACCAGCATAGATTGCCAACTGAACAGTACCGAGAAAGGCATATTCAAGGCAGAAGTACAATCCGGCAATTCCAAACAGCGCAAACAACATGAATGTTGCTGCACGCATGATTTTCTTTGTCAGCACTGCCAATGTGGCTGAACCCAGAACAAACAGTGCCAATATGATAAATATTATTAATCTTTCCATATTCTCATTAATCATTTACAAGTCCATCTTCAGGGCCTGTTCCTATTGTTCCGATTAACTTAGTATCTTCTGGCTGCTTGTCAAGATGCTGAACAAGCTTTTCACGAGTGAAAACAGCGTTTTCATAATCGTTGATAAAGCGAATAGCACCATGAGGGCAGGCATTTACACAGAGTTCGCAGAACATACACATGCCTAAATCATAAACATAATCTTCAAGCACACGCTGTTTCTTGCCGTCTTCAGTCTCTATTTGCTTGGAGACCACTGTGATAGTGCCATTTGGACAAGCCATTTCGCAGAGCTTACAAGCAATACATTTGTTGGCTCCGTTCTCATCGACAGGCATAATCAGACGTCCACGATGACGTTGCGCTATGTGGAGAGTGTTACGATTTTCAGGATACTGTTCCGTTACCTTTGGAGTGAAATATTCTACAAGGGTAGTCTTCAGTCCGATACACAATGTTTTTATTGCGTGACCGATAGTTCCAATATATGATCTTTCCATAATTCTGAATTATTTAAAATACCATCCAAGTGCAACCATTATAGTTGTCAGCACAACGTTTACAAGACTTATCGGAAGAAGATACTTCCACTCAAGAGTCAAGATTTGGTCTATTCTCAGACGTGGGAATGTCCAGCGTCCCCACATCAATACCCAAATCATAAAGAATGTCTTTGCCATCATCCAGACAAAGCCTGGAATATAATCCATCACTTCGTTGAAGTCGTAAAGACCAGGAATATGGAATGGCATCCAACCTCCTAAGAATACGGTTGCAGCAATAGCACCTACTATAAAGAGGTTGAGGTATTCTGCCAAATAATAGAAACCGAAGCCCATACCGGAATATTCTGTATGATAGCCAGCAGTAAGTTCTGATTCTGCCTCAGGCAGGTCGAACGGACCACGGTTTGCTTCTGCATTACCAGCAATAATATAGATAATGAAGGCAATTATTACTGGCAGATGACCACGGAAGATGAGCCAACCTTGGTCTTGTGCCTCAACAATGCCTGAAAACGACATTGTTCCTGCTACTGCCACAGCACAAATAAGTGCCAATCCAAGTGACATTTCGTATGAAATCAGCTGTACTGCACCACGCATTGCACTTACTACAGAATACTTGTTGTTTGAACTCCATCCTGCAAGGAACAATCCGAGCACTCCAATACTTGAAATGGCTGTAAGGAAGAACACACCTACATTGAAATCGAGCACCGCCATGCCTTTATGCCATGCTATGCAAGCAAAAGCACCAATACTGCCCAGTATGGTAAGGAAAGGTGCTATGCAATAGAGCAATTTGTCTGCCTTGTCAACAGCAAATATTTCCTTAATGAGCATTTTTAATACGTCGGCTGGAACCTGAAGCAGTCCCCAAAAACCTACACGTACAGGACCGAGACGGCACTGGAAATAGGCAACTACCTTTCTTTCCATGAAAATAAGGATAATTGCAAACACGGCGTATGCCAAAAGCACACCAACGCCTACCAGCACGCACTCGATGAGTACTGTCCAGAAATCGCCTAATCCACATGTGTAAATCAGGAATTCATGTATCCATTTCGATACGGCATTAAAATTATAATAATCCCACATAACTATCTGTCAATATCTGGTACAACATAATCAAGAGATGCTGAGATGGCAATCAGGTCAGCAATTTTCTCTCCTCTACACAAGTGGTCCATTGCAGAAACAAGTGGCAAGCCCATTGAGCGGAAACGTATGCGGTAAGGATTCTTGCTTCCATCGCTGATAAGGAACGCTCCAAACTCGCCACGGCTGCCTTCAACGGCTGCATAGTATGTTCCTTCTGGAACCTTGATAATAGGCTTCTGCTTTACGTAGAAGTCGCCTTCAGGGATATTGTCGATGAGTTGCTCAATGATTCTCAGACTCTGTTCCATCTCACGGATACGAACCAGATAGCGGTCCATTGAGTCACCATTGTTGAGCACAATCTCATCAAAGTCAACCTTGTCGTACATTGCATACGGATGACGCTTTCTCACGTCACAGTTCCAACCTGATGCACGACCAGTACCACCAGTACATCCGTAGGCTATTGCATCTTCCTTAGAGAGCACACCAACTTTTTCGAAACGATTTTCAAAAATCACGTTTCCACCGAATACGTCGTGATACTCTTTAAACCAAGGACGCAGATATTTCACTAATAGTTTCACATTCTCAACAAAATGAGGGTCTATGTCTGCCTGCACACCACCAATGCGGTTGTAGTTCTGAATCAGTCGTCCGCCAGTAGTTTCTTCCAGCACGTTCAGCACATGCTCTCTGTCGCGCATACCATAGATGAATGCTGTCAATGCGCCAAGGTCTTGTCCACAGCAACTATAATAAAGAAGGTGTGAGTCTAAACGCTGTAATTCATCAATGATAGTACGAATGTATTTTATTCTGTCGGTAACCTCAACTCCCATTGCCTGCTCAACACACATACAAAGTGCATGGCGGTTCTGGTTGGCTGACAGATAGTCCAAACGGTCAGTAAATGCCAATGTCTGCTGATAACTGCCCAACTCGCATATTTTTTCAATTCCGCGATGTATGTAACCAGCATGAACGTCAATCTTCTTGATAGTCTCTCCATCGAGTGCTGTCTGATAACGCAACACACCGTGAGTAGCTGGATGCTGAGGACCGATATTGATTACATAATCCTCTGGTTCCCAAACTCGCTTTTCTGACTTCACCAATTTACCTTCTGCCGTGAGGTTGTACTCCCAAGTATAGTCGGTATCTACATCGTCATCAGCAGGCATCCGGTTAGAAGGATTCTCACTACTCATGTCGTAGTCTTTTCTAAGTGGGTAGCCCACAAAGTCGTTTCTCAGATACAAACGGCGCATGTCTGGATGACCAGTAAAAATAATGCCAAGGAAGTCGAATGCTTCGCGCTCTAAAAATTCAGCGGCTGCATAATATTTCACTATTGATGGAATAACATATTCACCATCAACCACTTCTGCCACTACTTTAAGGTTGATATTCTCGAAAGTCTCGGTATTTTCAATCTGATACACAACACCTAATTTGCCTTCCCCAAAATCAGCGCCTGTCAGGTTGCGCAGAAAATCAAATCCTTTTTCCTTAAGGCTCTGAACTTCCTGTTCAAAAACCTTAATTTCAATTTCTCTTACTTCCATAGGTCGTCAATTTCGTGTCTAAAAACCTTTTTCACAGTTTCGAGTTCTTCCTTTGCCATGTTCTTCAAATCCACAATTATTGGATGTGGATCTTTTTCCTTGTGATTGGCACCTCCGAAGAATTTTTCAACCTTAATCTTTCTTTGCAACTGCATCATTCCATACATAATTGCCTCTGGACGTGGAGGGCAACCTGGAATATACACGTCAACAGGCAGTATCTCATCAATGCCCTGAACCACGTGATAGCTCTTCTTGAACGGACCACCACTGATAGCACATCCACCAACTGCAATCACATACTTAGGGTCAGCCATCTGCTCATACAGGCGGCGTAGTACTGGAGCCATTTTGTTGGTAATTGTACCAGCACACATAATAAGGTCAGCCTGGCGAGGAGAGTTGCGCGTTACCTCAAAACCAAAACGTGCGAAGTCGTAACGGGCACAGCCAACAGCCATAAACTCGATACCACAACAGCTTGTTGCAAAAGTCAGAGACCAGAGAGAGTTTGAGCGACCCCAGTTGATAAGATCATCCAGTTTGCTTACAATAACATTTGTACCGCCCTCTTGCAATTTGCGAGAGAGTTCCTCCAACGATTCGTTATCCTTGAACTCATCGTATGGGAATGCTTTGATGTGGGGAGTCTTTATTTCCATTTCAAAGCTCCTTTCCGCCATGCGTAGGCAAGTCCGAGTACAAGCACCAATAAGAAGAACGAAATACTTGCTATACCGGCAACTCCGAAGCTCTTAAGCGTTACAGCCCATGGATACAAGAAAATAGTCTCCACGTCGAACATCAGGAACAGGATAGCAAAGAGGTAGTAACCAACATGCACAGGAACCCATGAAGATCCACGAGTTGGAATACCACACTCAAAAGGTTCTCCCTTGTGTTTGTAATAGGAACGAGGGCCTAAGAGCTTTGCAACTACAAAAGCACCTACAACTAAAACAACTGCTGTCAATACCACAGCAATCAATAACACATAAGACATACTTTTAATTAAATTATTTTATATATAAAATATTGCTTTTTCTCAAAAGTCGTGCAAAAGTAACACTATTTTTTCATTCCACCAAATAAAAACGATAAATTCTTCAAAAAAGAGAACTGACTTGAGGAAAATCCCAAGTAAGTTTCTAATTTCCTAAAATTTTACACCTCATTCATCATCCTCGCATCTTATCCACCTTTTCACAACCTTGCATCCGCCTTATCGTTGCTTAACCACATCCCGCAAGTCCAAAATTCGTGAAAACCGAGGAAACATTGGAAACATTTTCACAGATTTTAACCGATTTGACAAAAAAATCGCCTATCTTCACAGACTGACAACCGGCTACTTAACCAACTTCATTGCTGCCCATTCTCTTTCATGATTTCTTTAAAATTTGGTCAATTCAAAATGAAAACAGGTATGATTTATCACTCTTCCATGTTCATCTGTTCCAAATAGGTATGCAGTGGCAAGTCAGAAGAAAATAGCAGAGTTATACTTTGTATTCTTTGGACTCGCTTTACGGACTAAGCCGCTTCGTGTCTTTTCTTCTGTCGCGACTCGGCATAGTGAAAGCAAACTTTGACCTTCGGTCTTCCTCCTTCTCCCATGCTTCTTCGTTCCATCTCCGTTCCTTCTCCATTCCTTGTCCTGTAGTTTTCTGATTAAGGTTGACGATATGTTGGGTTTGAGAAACTAAAAAAATTAATAAGAAAAAGATTTGGTGGAATGGAAAAATCTTTGTAACTTTGCAGCGTTTATATTTTTTAATAGATAAAAAACAATCAAAAACAAAAAGATTATGGAATTACCTTTTGCTGAATCTTGGAAAATCAAGATGGTAGAGCCTATTAAAAAGTCAACACGCGAAGAGCGTGAGCAGTGGCTTGAAGAGGCTAAAAACAACATTTTCATGTTGAAGTCTGATCATGTCTATATTGATCTCTGTACAGACTCTGGTACAGGCGCGATGTCTGACCGTCAGTGGAGTGCAATGATGCTCGGCGACGAGAGCTACGCTGGTGCTCGCAGTTTCTTCCATTTCAAAGACACTGTGACCGACATCACTGGTTTCCCATTCGTCATCCCTACTCACCAGGGGCGTGCTGCCGAAAACGTATTCTTCAGCGCAATCCTCGACCATGACGGTTATGTGGTTCCAGGAAACGCTCACTTCGACACCACTAAGGGTCACATCGAGTTCCGCAAATGCAAGGCAATCGACGTTACTACTCCTAAGGCTAAGGACACTCAGCTCGAGGATCCATTCAAGGGCAACGTTGACCTTGAGAAGCTGGAACAGGTATTGAAAGAGAACAAGGGGAATGTCCCTGTAATGATTCTCACAGTGACCAACAATACCGTCGGTGGTCAGCCTGTTTCCATGGAGAACATCAAGGCTACATGCGCTCTATGCCACAAATATGGCGTTCGCGTAAACATTGACTCTGCTCGATTTATCGAGAATGCTTATTTCATCAAGACTCGTGAGAAGGGTTACGAGAACAAGACTATCGCTGAAATCGCCAAAGAGATGTTTGCTGATGCTGACTCAATGACAATGTCTGCAAAGAAGGATGGTCTCGTAAACATGGGTGGTTTCTTCGCAACCAAGCAGGAAGACTGGTTCGAGGCTTGCAAACGCTTCTGCATCCCATTCGAGGGCTTCCTCACATACGGTGGTATGAACGGCCGTGACATGGATGCTCTTGCTGTAGGTCTCCGCGAGAACCTTGAATTCGGCATGATCGAGACTCGTATCAAGCAGGTTGAGTATCTCGCAAAGAAACTCGACGAGTACGGAATCCCTTACCAGCGTCCTGCAGGTGGTCACGCTATCTTCGTTGATGCCGACAAAATCCTGACTAACGTTCCTAAGGAGGAGTTTCCTGCTCAAACTCTTACCTGCGAGCTCTACCTTGAGGCAGGTATCCGTGCATGCGAAATCGGTTACGTATTGGCTGACCGTGACCCTGTTACTCGTCAGAACCGTTTTGGCGGCCTCGACTTCGTTCGTCTCTGCATCCCAAGACGTGTCTATACAAACAACCACATGGATGTAATCGCTGCTGCATTGAAGAACGTTTACGACCGTCGCGACTCTATCAAGCGTGGTCTTGAAATCACTTGGGAGGCTCCTCTCATGCGTCACTTCACTTGCCAGTTCAAGCGTCTGAAATAATCAAAGCAATTAATATGGGCATCCCTCCAACACACCAAAGGGGGAATGCCCTTTTTCACAACCACATAGCTAACCTTTACTCACAATTTGCTCACACAGACAACACTCTGACTACTGACTGCTGATCAGTTAAAATCTGTGAAAATGTTTCCAATGTTTCCAATGTTTCCTGGGTAAAACACGATTTTTGAACTTGCGGGATGTTATGTAGTACTGCGCGAAACTGGACATTGGTAGATTGAAATGGGGGTGTAGTTTAGGGATTACACGCCTATGATTTCTCAAACAGTGAATTCAATTGCCGGTCGAAGTCGGACATTATCTCCCTGTCCTGAATGATGCGGAACTTTTCGTATTCGGCCAATGCCTTCTCCTCGGCCTGCTGATGCGTGACTCTCCCCGCGTCCGGAAGCATCTCGTGGTCGGACATCTGAATGTATTTCCGAAGGTAGTCGAGCCAGTCCTGCATTGTCATTATCACGTGCTTCTTTGCCCTAAGTTCAGCAAACTCCAGAAAAGCGTTGCTCAGCAGATTCAGCGAATCCACCTCTTTCTCGCTCAGGTAGTTCTTTGCAACGGTCACATCCGACCTTACAACCCTCCCGTCAGGCGCATTCCTCCACGTTGTGAGTCCCATGTGAGGACGCTCGGCATCAGCACGCTCATATACGATTTCAGCAGCCGTCTTATGCGAGACGGCATAATGCATCGTGTTCTGCACAATCTTGAAGAAAGTCCTCGTCACTTCCGAATCCTTGTCATAGTCGGCACTGCACTCGCTATATATATCAGTAATCTTTTGATAGTAACGACGTTCCGACAAACGAATCTCGCGAATGCGGTCAAGCAGGTCGTCGAAATAATCTGCTCCGAAAACGTTCTTGCCTTTCAGACGTTCGTCGTCCAGCACGAAACCCTTTGTAAGAAACTCCTTCAGCACATTTGTCGCCCAGATGCGGAACTGAGTCGCCTCATAACTGTTCACGCGATAACCCACGGCTATCACTACATCGAGGTTGTACATTGCTTCATCCGACCATTTTTCCGAACCATACAAATATTTTTTGTATCCATCGGACAAATGGATCTCACCGCTGTCGTTTATCTGTTGCAGATGATAACTGATGTCCTGCTGAGTCACCCCAAATAGCTCTGCCATCCTCTGTTGCGACAGCCAGAACGTATCTGTATCGAAGATGACCTGCACCTGTGCCTTTCCCCTTGCACCCTTGTACAGCATAATGGTCGATTCCATACTTCTGGCCATCACCTCGGGTGTCATCGTTTCGGCAAAATACTCACTTGCAGCCTTCACCATCACTTTCTTCCGGTCTGCGTTCATAGCCACTGACGTACAGGCGGTACGCGAAAGCATGACACTCGACACCTCCCTCACGGCCCCACTGCCCAACTCCGCCATTTCCCTGATTTCGCGGAAATGTTCGGCAAGAGTATAGCCCTTCTGCGTTGTCCAAGCCATAGCCTTTTCCATCACCCGCTCGAAATTCCAGTACTTACTATACCCCATCACACGAGCCAGCTTACGGGAGTTCCACCACTCCCTGCCCTCTGCATCCACCTCACGAAGCTGGTCGAAAGGAGATTTCAATTCCAGTGTATTTTCTGTTGGATTATTCATAAAACTATTATTTCCCATTCCCTTTTGAACTATTTCAAGCCCTATACAGCAATCAATAACACATAAAACATACTTTTAATTAAATTATTTTAACTCCTTAACTTCTAATCAACTGGAACTTGCGTCATCGACTTTGTCGCTTGGCTCGTCCAAGAAAGTTGAATATATTACAATTTTGCTTCTGTCAACTTGAAATGTGGTGCTTGGATGTAACTTTTGCATTTTTTTTCGCGACCGGCTACGCCGGTGTTTATTATTTTTTCAAATGAATCAAATAATTCAAATAAATCAAATGAATCCAACCCGCTTCGCGGTGCGTCATTGGCTACGCCTTTAATTGGCTGCGGCTCAGCAATGCTCAAATTTGAGATTTGACATTGCATTCACCTTGCACAATCATTGGCTATGCCTTTGATTGGCTGCACTCGGCATAGCATCGAAGCAAGCTTCATGCTCTGCTCTCATTTGCACAATCATTCTGTGACAGGACGAACACTTTGACCGTATCTACGGTAGTAGTAGACCGTGTAGTGGCTACTGCTATTGAAGTACAGGTAACGGGCGCTGCTGGAGATGGAAGAACTAAGCGTACTTGACCAGTAGAATCCGCTCGTACCAACGCCGTAGGAATCCGTACCGGCACGAAAGCCTGCAGCAGGAAGGAAGATACTGTTACCATTAGGACCTGTAACGGTATAGCCGTTATGGCCATTCTTTGATGTCCATGACCATTTGCATTTATTGCAGAGTTCTTCGTTCTCGGCATCGGTCGGCATGCGCCAGCTGCTGCCCCAGTTGGCACGGGCGGCATCATCACTAAGGTCAAGGGTGGTCTTGTTGCCTATGGTGCCGTACTTGCTCTCTGCCACGTACTTCGAGAACTTGACGTTATCGTAACTGTCGCCGCTGGTGCGGTATTTCAGATTCTCCCAGTCGTAACGTGACTTTGTGCTTGTCTCGCCCCAGGCATAGTAACCGCCATAATCACTCGGACTGCTTGCACCGACATTGCACGTAGCCCATTTTACGGATAAGCCAAGGTCAACCCAATCATGACCGTTCAATGTGCCCGACTTTGGCTTTGCAGGTGCAGGTTTCTTCTCCAATGCTATACTACACGAAGTATTTTGGCGGTTTACACTAATGCTTTTCTGGTAATCTTTGTATCCTTCGGCAGTCACTTTGATGGTATGGCTCCCTGTTTTTAGGAAACGAGTGCCAGATACGTTTCCATACGCATTGCCATCAATGTATAACAAAGCAGAAGATACATTGCAGCTGAACGTTACATCATAACCTGCAGCTTCTGGTTCAGGTACAGGTTTCGGCTTAGATGCAGTTTTCGTTTTCGTCTTCGTTTTCGTTGGTTGTGTTTGTGTTGTCTGCGGCTTGTTGCGGCGGACAATCCCCTGTCCCATCACGTTGAGCGATAGGAAACACAGAAGGATAAAATTAATTTTTGTTTTCATATACGTTGTTATTTTGTGTTATATTTCGTTTGACGGTGCAAAGATAATAAAATTTTCTGAACTACACAAAATTTTCGCAACGTTGCCGATTTTTTTTAGATTACAAGCAACAATAAGTCTTGTTCCTATCTCATCACTACTTTATCATACCCTTTTACTCACTATTTACTCACTATTTACTCACTCCTATAGAGTAGCGATAGAGTGTAGTCTGTGTGAGCAAATTGTGAGTAAAGGATAGTGAAATGGTTGAGAAAAGCTTGACAATGCATGGTAACTACCCAGCCTTATTGGTTGTTTAATCCGCTGTGCGGCTTTTCTTCCTCCGCACCTCGGCATAATGCAAATAAATTTGCCTTCTGCTCTCCCTTCGACTTGGCTCAGGGTAAACTACATAATTTCATATTGTAGTTGCCGATGTTGGTCAGACATACTTGTCTCCTTGGTTCAAAAAGGGTGAGTAGTCACCAAGGTTCATATCCTGCCTATACTATTACTTCTATCAGCGTGCGACCGTTGAGCTGTACTGGTGACAGGAGGCCTGGCTGCTTATCCTTGTTGAAGCAGAAGGAGATGAGGTAGCCAGTCTGGAGGTTGAAGTGTTCCAGA
>JAZLKO010000059.1:0-21245 GCA_045597685.1 Prevotella sp. | reverse complement strand
AGCCTTTTGAAACAGTTCGTCTGCCTCTTCCAGTGACTTTGCCACTCCGAATTTCTTCACTTCGGTGAACTTCCCATGTGATTTGCTCACGACTACAATGCTAATTGTACCTGAGCGATTGATTTTCTTGCGTACAAACATGGTGCAAAGGTACGAAAAAATCGGCTTGCGTCACCCAAAGTCACCCAAAATTTTACGTAACTCATTGATTTTCATTCTGCGCTATGTGATGGCGCAAAAAAGTGATGAAGTCAGGAGCAACTTTTTTTGTCTTTAAAGACACCTACGGATGAATTGGGATTTGGAAATGTCTGAGCTAATTGGGAGATTGGGGAATCAGTCGTTTGGGATCTTTGATAACTTTGTATTAATATAGTTAAATTATTCATTTTATTCCCTTTATTCCACGACACTTCACGATTTTTGCAATACTGGAAAACTGAAAATGCCTTGAGGGAGAGATTATGAAAAAAGGGTCTCAAGAAGGGCCGCAAGGAGAGGTTTTGCACCACATTTTTAATTAAATTGCGGAACCTATCCCTGTGACTCCAAATTACTATATTTCTGAATGAACTTGTCGGCTTGAGGGCTGCCTAAGCGTTTGGCTTCTTCCAGTTCCTTCATTCCTTCGTCTTTCAACCCTTTTTCCATAAGTGCCAGTCCATAGATGAGGTGTATCTCATCGTAATCTGGTGTGATTTTTATACAGGTTTGGGCTGTTTCGATGGCTTCGTCGTATTGGTTGACTATGTAATGCACTCGTGCTTTTTCTGCATAGTATAGCACGTTGCTATCGTTGAGCGTGATTAGTTTTGCCAAATCGTTTAGTGCTTGTTGGAACATACGGGAATTGGCTTCTGCTTGTTCACGAACATAGTAGAAATTTTCATCCAATGTGTCAGTAGAGAGTTCTTCGGCGGTGTTTAATGCCAATACGCCATCACGATATTTCTGCTGTCCGATTAGGTCGAGTCCCTTGGAAATATAGAGTTTGGCTCTTTGGTTCTGATACATTGGCAGAGGGTTGAGTTCGTATGCCTTTTGTATTTCTGTTTCTGCGGCATCGTAATTTTTCTCGCTGACGAGTATTCTTGCGCGTGCAGCATAGCCATCGGCTGATTTTGGAAATTTCACTATAAAGTCTTCAACGAGCACTTTGAATCTGTCGATAGGAAGAGTGGAGGATGCTAATGTCATTGACAGGAACGCATGTTCTTCCACGTCGGGCAGTGCAGGTTTTATCAAGATGTTGCGCATATCTTCCGAATTGACAGCCAGCCAGTTGGTTTCTAAGCTCATGGCGTATGGTGCGCTTACGGAATAGTGCTGTACGGTATTTTTGCTATTGGCTGACTGCTGCATGATTGAGACTACCTCTCCCCTACTATTGAACACAGGACAACCGACAAGGATAGTGTTTTCCTTGGTTGGTGAGCTGAGTCCATCCTGAGCCTGTCGAAGGGAACCATCGTTTAAAGAGGTGGTGTAGTAGGTGTATTTATCCTTAAAAGTTTCAGTTTTGAGGATTTTGCCGCTACAGCCTTTCATGGCCTGATCAGGACTGGTAACAACCCATATTTCTTCGCCTTCAGCAGCAGAAGTCTCGGCAATGGTTAGAGGAGTGGCTTTTCTGTTGCTTATATTGAAGCGTATAAGGTCGTACATTTCATTGGCAGCGATAATGCTTTCCACGGCTGTTTCTTTTCCAGACTCGTCGTAGATAATAGCTTTTGTTGCTTTTGGGAAAATTGAATAAGGTGCAATGCCTTGGTTCTTATCTGTATAAAATCCGCAGGCTTCGCCTATGCGATTGCCGTCGGCAGAATATGTTACTACTTTAAAAATGCTTTTCTTTGCCTTCTTCATCCATGAAGGATATTGTGCAGAGATGGGGGAAACGAAGACGAAGACGATAACGAAAACGAAGACGATACGCTGCGCTACGATTACCTTGAACTTTGAACTTTGAACCATAGATGATTAATAATTGATAATTAATAATAATGAGCAACGAGGGAATCCCTAACCTCTAACCCTTTAGCAGTGCTTTGGCATTGCTGATGGCTTCATCGGTGATTTCTGATCCCGACAACATGCCGGCTATCTCTGTGATGCGCTGCTCTGGCGACAAAGAGATCATGTTTGTCTCAGAGAACAAATCCTTGTCTTCTTTGAACACCTTGTAGTGCTGCTGTCCTTTTGCTGCTATTTGTGGAAGATGGGTGATGCTTATGACTTGCCTGCTGTTGTTGCCCATACTGGTCATAATCTCAGCCATTTTTTCTGCAATGCTGCCACTTATTCCTGTATCTATTTCATCGAATATGATGGTAGGCAGTTCGATTGCTCCGCTTACCATTGCTTTGATGGACAACATGACACGTGCTATCTCTCCACCCGAAGCGACTTGAGATATTGGTTGCAAGGTGGTGTTTTTGTTTGCGCTGAAATAGAATTGCACTTTGTCGGCACCATTTTCTGAAGGAGCTTTTGAATCCACGTGAACCTCAAAGCGAACGTTAGGGATTCCTAATGGGATGAGCCGTTGCTGCATTTCGTCCTCAATCTTTGCAGCAATCTGTTTGCGTCGCTCTGTAAGCAATGATGCCTGTTCTGTGAGTTTTATGCGACAGGCATTGAGTTCCTGTTGTGCAATGAGCAGTTCTTCGTCGGTGTTTTCAATAAGTGAAATATCTTTTTCCAGTTCGTCACGTTTTTGGATTAGTTCTGCTATTGAGGTTACCCGATATTTTTTTTGCAGGGTGGATAACTGGAATATCCGTTCATTGATTTTGTCTAAACGGTCGGGATCATATTCTATATCCTGCAATATAGACGACAATTCACGACTCACTTCCTGTAGTTCCACATAGGCTGACTCTACATTGTCATAGATTTGTTTCAATGAGGTGAGGTGTGTGCTTGCTGGCAATATCTGCGAGCAGATTGATGATAGTTTTGAAAGTATGCCTTGCTCATCGTCTGTGCCAGACAGCATGATGTCGCTATTGAACAGTGCCGATTTAATGTCTTCGGCGTATGTCATGGAGGTACATTCTTCTTTCAACTCATCATCCTCCCCAACGCGCAGATTGGCATTCTGCAGTTCTTCAAGCTGGTATCGTATGTACTCCTCGTTTTCTTTTGTCTCTTGGGATTGTTGAGTGAGAGTTGCCAGTTTTTTTGCGGCTTTATTATAGTCGTTATATAATAAGGTGTATTCGCCAAGCATTGACTTGTTGTCTGCGATGATATCGACCACGTTCAATTGAAACTCCTCATTATTGATTAGCAGATTCTGATGTTGAGAGTGGATGTCCATCAATTTCTCGCCCAATTCCTTGAGCACAATCAGTGGGACTGGTGTATCGTTGATAAAAGCGCGACTTTTACCTGATACATGCAACTCTCTACGTACGATGCAGTCGTAAGCGTCGTATTCTATCTCATATTTTCGGAATACATCCTGTGCAGAATCGTCACTAAATGAGAAATGTGCTTCTACGATACATTTGTCGAATCCTTCTTGGATGCATTTTGTATCAGCCCGCTGACCGAGCAATAGGTTTACTGCTCCGAGTATAATACTTTTTCCAGCTCCTGTTTCGCCTGTTATGACAGAAAAGCCAGGATTGAAATCTATGTCAAGATGACTGACAAGTGTATAATTTTTGATAAATAGATGCTTTAGCATTATTGTTTCAGTTTTTCCCAGGAATTGTTTTGTGAAGGGTTGATGCCGAACAGAATTTCATAGACGAGTTCTTTTTCTTTTGCGGTACCTTTTCCTTTATAAATATTTACGATTTCATCCTTTTTATAATCAGTCCATATTTGTGGCAGCAGACTTAACGGTCTGTCGGCATGACTTTTCTCAAGACAATCCTGCAACGCGGTAGTAACTTCCGTGCGTCCGCGTTCCACGTTGGAAGCCATCTCGTCCAACCCTTTACGGTAGTAATCATATTGCAATTGGCGGAAAGGTTTCATTGCCTCGGTGAGGTAGTCGTTGATGATGGCAAAGCGGTTGCGGTCGTTTTGGAAGGATTTCCACCCCTGAAAATCCGACGACTGCATGTTATTGACGAGGTTCATGCATTTCAGCAGCACATCTTCACCGCCATATAAAGAGAAAGATTCCAAATCGAGTCCTATCAGAAGGTAGGCATAATAAGCAAACAATGCTGTGAGCTGATCGCTGTTAGGGTCTTCTTCGTTGTAGTTGAGTTGGTCGAACTGTGCAAACTCAAAATCGAAATTGGCATCTTTGTTGTTGTATATGGTAGTGGTATAGGCTGAGTTATAGACAGGCCTGTTGGCTTGGATTATGGCTGTGCATGTGAATCGGTTGTTTCCTTTATCGTATTGATCGACAGTGATATTGAACGAACAGTTGATTTTCTCATTGTTTTCAAATTGCAAATCCGTCCATTTCTTTTCATTGAAGAATTTCGTAAGAGTTTCTGTGAGATTGTCGAAAACACTTTTGTCCGTGCCTTGAACCTTAGCATGATTTATTTTTATTGTTGCATCAAATTCTTGTGCAGAGATAGGGGCAACGAAGACGAAAGCGAAGACGAAGACGAAAACGATTCTTCGACAGGCTCGGGAACCAACGAAAGCCGTCAATGGAAAAAGGAATGTTTTTTTCATAGCAGCAAAGCCATTATCTGTTCAGTGTTTGTAGGCGGATTCTGGTGAGCACTTGCTTGGTGTTTTCATGGAAATCACCATTCATCATCCATCCATAATATCCAGGATCGCGTTTCAGAACATCTTCAACGGGTACTTCTTTGTATTTGCCAAAATTGAACACAGGGACATGGTCTGCGTTATAGACAATTCTGCCAGCGAGATCCACATTATTATTCATTCTCGAATATTCTGCAAGGAAACCTATGTCGTTTTTCAGTATCGGTTCGCCATTTTCATCTTTATAGAAATCCAATTGCGCTTTCAGCACTTCATAGGTTGCTGTTGTATCGGCTAATGCAGAATGTGCATCTTCCAGATTCTTGCCACAATAGTATTTATATGCTGCGATAAGTGTGCGACGTTCAAGTTTGTGGTATATGTTCTGGACATCAACAAACCTGCGATTTTCAAGTTTGAAATCAACCCCTGCCCGAATAAATTCCTCAACAAGCATTGGGATGTCGAAATGGTTGGAGTTGAAGCCAGCAAGGTCGGAATCGGCAAAATCATTGGCTATCTGATAGGCTACTTCCTTGAAAAGCGGACAGTCTTTTACATCTTCATCCTTTATACCATGTACGGCAGAAGCCTGTTCAGGAATATGCATACCAGGATTGATACGCATATTCTGTGAACTTCTATTACCATTTGGCAGGATTTTGATGTAACTGATTTCTACGATTCTGTCTTTAGCCGTATCAATACCTGTTGTCTCAAGATCGAAGAAGATGATAGGCTTTGTGAGATTCAGTTCCATAATCAATCGTTGAGAAGCATTGGCATTAGCAGCATAAGAACAGAGTCCTTGTCATCCTTGTCGGCAGGAATAACAACACCAGCACGACTTGGGTCTGCCAGTTTCAAAATAATATCTTCGCAATCCAGATTGCCTAAAATCTCAATCATTGAAGTACCCTTAAAGCCGATGCTCATGGTCTGACCGTAGTATTCGCATACGAGTTCTTCTTTAGCACTTGTTGAATAGTCAAGGTCTTCGGATGACAGTGTCAGTTTGTTGTGTTCTAAAGAGAAGCGGATGAGGTAACTGCTTTGTGATGCAAAAACCAGCACACGTTTCAAAGCGCTGAGCAATGACTGGCGATTGACAGTTACTTCGTTTGGATTGTTCTGCGGAATAACGGAATTGTAGTTAGGGTATCTTCCCTCAATTAGACGGCAGGTTAGGGTAAAGTTTTCAAATGATATTACTGCATTGCTCTGTGTGAATTTTATTTCTACATTACCTTCCTTTGGTAACAATGCCTTGAGCAGTGTGGCTGGCTTCTTTGGCAGGATGAATGCTGCTGGTTCGTTGTCTGCAACATCATAGTTTTCATTGCGAACCAATTTGTGACCATCGCTTGCTACAATAGTGAGATTGTCGGATTTCAAATCGATGTATAGACCATTCATGACAGGGCGTAAGTCGTCTTGAGCTGTTGCAAATATAGAACGACTGATAGCTTTCTCGAACTTATTGGATTCCAGAGTTATCACATGAACGTCACCATCGGCCATAGGGAGTTTCGGATAAGATTCTGAAACTTGGATAGGGAGTTTGTTCTGACCATTGTGATAAGTCATAGTTGCTGACATTTCATCCAGATTGATTTCAAAAGTCAGAGGTTCTTCGGCAAATTCCTTCACGGCATCAATAATAGTCTTGCTGGAAACGCAGAAACTGAAATTTTCATTGCTGTCGGTAAGTTCAAGTGTTGAGATAACAACATTTTCACCATCACTTGCGGTAACTGTCAAAGATTTGTCGGCAATTTCAAAAAGGAAAGAGTCTAAGATTGCCAATGTGTTTTTGCTGTTCAATACGCGGGCAAGAGCCTGTAATCTGCTGCTTAATGCAGTGCTTGATAATGTAAAAGTCATAAGTTTGAAATTTTAATTTTTATTTATTGTTTTATTTTGCCTTTTAAAGTAAATTTTTCCAAATTCAGCGCAAATTTATGAAAAAAACATTTTATTCGCAAATAAATATTATAAAATTTGGATTATTAGAAAAGTTTTTTGTAATTTCGCGCAAATTTTAAGAATTATTATATGGAAATCACAGGAAAAATCATAGCAGTGTTGCCAGAAAGAACTGGTATGTCATCGCGTACTGGAAGCGAGTGGAAATCTCAGGAGTTTGTAATAGAAACACACGACCAATACCCAAGAAAATGTGTGTTCACAGTTTTTGGTTCTGACCGTCTGGCACAGTTTGCTATTCAGGTTGGTGAAGAGTTGACTGTTTCGTTTGATATTGATGCTCATGAATGGAATGGTCGTTGGTTCAACGACATTAGAGCATGGAAAGTTGACCGTGTTGTAGCAGGTGCTGCTCCTGTAGATGGAAGTGCTCCGATACCAGCAGCTACTGATGCTCCAGTACCTCCTGTTGCAGACGCACCGTTCCCTCCAATGCCAGATGCTCCTGCAGAGAGTGTTGACGACCTGCCTTTTTAGTGGCTTAGTCGTCTGGTCGGTTGGTTTAAATAATTAAATAGAATTATGAAAAAAGTTTTTGTCTTCCCGGGACAGGGAGCACAGTTTCCTGGCATGGGAAAGGATTTGTATGACAATAATCCAAAAGCAAAAGAGCTGTTTGATGCAGCGAACGATATTTTAGGCTACAACATTACTGACATTATGTTCTCTGGAACGGAGGATGAATTGCGTCAGACAAAAGTTACTCAGCCTGCAGTGTTTCTCCATAGCGTGATTAGTGCTATCTGTCTGGGCGAAGAGTTTAATCCCGAAGCAACAGCAGGGCATTCATTAGGCGAGTTATCGGCTTTGACGGCAGTTGGTGCATTGAGTTTTGAAGATGGATTGAAACTGGTCTATGCTCGTGCAATGGCAATGCAAAAAGCCTGCGAAACAAAACCTTCAACAATGGCGGCTATTATAAACCTGCCATTTGATGAGGTGGAACGCATTTGTTCGGGAATAAATACAGAGGGTAATGTGGTTGTTCCTGCTAATTACAATTCTCCTGTGCAACTGGTCATTAGCGGTGATGTAGAGGCTATCAATGAGGCTTGTGAAAAGATGAAAGCAGCAGGTGCCAAGCGTGCTCTGCCTTTGAAGGTTGGCGGTGCATTCCATTCACCATTGATGCAACCTGCAAAAGAAGAACTGCAAGCTGCCATCGAAAAGACTCAGTTTAATATGCCTTGTTGTCCTGTTTATCAGAACGTGGATGCCTTGCCTCATACTGACCCTGAAGAGATTAAGGCAAATCTCGTAGCACAGCTCACAAGTCCTGTTCGCTGGTCGCAAATTGTTGAACGGATGATAGCTGATGGAGTAGAGGAATTTGTGGAATGTGGTCCAGGAAAAGCTTTGCAGGGAATGATTGCAAAGATAAACCGTGACGTTACGGTTCATGGCATCTAATCAGCTATAGGAGACTTGAGAAAAATCATTATATATCAAGCTCTTACCAGATTGTTTGGTAACAAGAAATGCGTAAACAAGGAATTCGGCACAATCAAGGAGAATGGTGTCGGGAAAATGGATGATTTCAGCGACGAGGTTCTTGGTAATCTGCATTCTTTAGGGTTTACTCATATCTGGTACACTGGTGTAATCCGCCATGCATCAAAAACCGTTTACAAACGCAACCGCATTCCGGAATCCAATCCAGAATTTGTGAAAGGCATTGCTGGCTCACCGTATGCAATTTGCGATTATTATGATATAAATCCCGACATAGCCAGGAATGTAAGTAGCAGGATGTCGGAATTTTGTGAATTGCTGGAACGTACTCATAAAACGGGAATGAAGGCAATCATTGATTTTGTGCCTAATCATGTTGCAGCGGAATATAACGGTACTTACAAGCCTTTTTCGGATGAGAACTATTATCCTGGCCATATCCACGATGGCGATTGGACTGATACGGCAAAATTAAACTATGCTTCTGCCGACACACGTCAGAAGATGATAGATATTCTGCTCTTCTGGGCAGGGAAAGGTGTGGATGGTTTCCGATGCGACATGGCAGAACTGGTGCCTGTCGATTTCTGGAGTTATGCCGTAAGAACTGTGAAGAAGCAGTTTCCCGAAATAATATTTATTGGTGAGGTGTATAACCCTTATTTATACAGGGGTTTCATTGCTACAGGAGGGTTTGATTATCTCTATGATAAGGTCGGCATGTACGACACCATGAAGGCTGTTATTCAGGGACGCACACCAGCATCACAGATAACTGCCGCATGGCAACAAGTGGGCGATATTTACGAACACATGCTCTATTTCCTTGAAAACCATGATGAGCAGCGCATAGCCTGTGATTATTTTGCAGGTGATGCAAAGAAAGCCCTACCTGGCGTAGTTACAAATCTGCTAATGAGGGGCAATCCTTTCATGATTTATATGGGTCAGACTTTAGGAGAAAAGGCTCTCGAAAAGGCTGGCTATAGTGGTGTTGACGGCAGGACGACAATTTATGACTATTGGTCATTGGGAACCTTGCGCAGATGGCTCACAGGCTCATCAACCGAATACGAACTCCATTTGCATTCATTATATAAGAAGATTCTTGATATTGCGGCTAATGAGACAGTAGTTGCAGATGGAAAATTCTTCGACCTGATGTATGTGAACCCTACAAGCAATAATTTCGATGCTGGAAAACAATATGCCTTTATCAGGAAAAACAATAATGTCATGCTGCTTGTATGTGCAAATTTCTCAGACAGGGACGTGAATGTGAAAGTGAGGATTCCTGCTCATGCTTTTGAATATCTCGAAATATCAGAAGGCAGGTACGAGGCTGAAAATCTTTTGAATGGCGAGAAGAAAACTTTTATGCTGACTAATGATGGCATGGCAGACATGAATGTACCTGCGAATTTTGCTGCTGTATGGAAGATGGTATTATAAAGATAGAAGGAGCACGGGTACATAATCTCAAGAATATTGATGTAGAAATTCCTCGCAATTCCTTGACCGTTATCACTGGTGTCAGTGGAAGCGGAAAATCCTCTTTAGCTTTTGATACTATTTTTGCAGAAGGGCAACGACGTTATATTGAAACCTTTTCGGCATACGCCAAAAATTTTCTTGGCAATTTTGAACGCCCCGATGTAGATAAAATCACCAATCTGTCACCAGTAATTTCAATAGAACAAAAGACAACCAATAAGAATCCGCGTTCAACCGTTGGAACAACTACGGAAATCTACGATTTTCTTCGCTTGTTATATGCCAGAGCTGGTGTGGCTTATAGTTACGTCACTGGCGAGAAAATGGTGAAATACACCGAAGAGAAAATCCTCAACATGATTATTGATGAGTATGGCGGACAGCCAATACTCATCCTTGCACCGATGGTGCATAGCCGAAAAGGTCACTACCGTGAACTGTTTGAGAGCATGCAACGCAGAGGTTATCTGTATGCAAGAATTGACGGTGAAATCGTGGAAATTACATCGGGCATGCGACTCGACAGATACAGAAATCATACTGTTGAAGTGGTCATCGACAAACTGAAAGTCCAACCGAAAGATGTTGAAAGATTGCAGAAAAGTGTTGCGGTAGCAATGAAGCAGGGCGAGGGTGTTATTATGATAATGAATAATAATACTGGTGACATGAAATATTACAGCCGTAGGCTGATGTGTCCTACTACAGGAATGTCATATACCGACCCAGCACCGAATAATTTTTCCTTTAATTCACCACAGGGAGCATGTCAGCATTGCAAAGGTTTAGGCTATGTGAATGAAATCGACCTGGCAAAGATTATTCCAGACAATTCATTGTCCATCAGGCAAGGCGGCATTAAACCTTTAGGCACATACAAGAAGCAACTGATATTCTTTCAGATTGAGTCTTTGTTGGAAAATTTCAATTGCAACCTTGATACGCCAATAAAAGATTTACCTAAGGATGCCCTACAAGAAATACTCTATGGCTCTTTGGATAAAGTCAAAGTCAATGCTACTGACATCCATTCATCAAGTGATTATTTCACGGATTTTGATGGTATAATAAAATATCTGCGTTCTGTTCTTGAGGAGGATGATACAGCAGAAGGTAAACGCTGGGCAGAACAATTCCTGCTCACCTGCAAATGTCCTGAATGCAACGGACAGCGGCTTAATAAAGAGGCTTTGTCGTATAAGATATGGGATAAGAATATTGCAGAGCTTGCCGAGATGGATATCTCCGAGCTGCATCAGTGGCTTCAGGATGTATCAGACCATTTAGATGAGCAACAGGGCAAGATTGCTGAAGAAATACTAAAGGAAATAAAGACACGAGTGGGCTTCCTGATTGAAGTGGGACTTGACTATCTTTCATTAAACCGCCAGAGTGCCGACTTGTCAGGAGGCGAAAGCCAGCGCATCAGATTAGCAACCCAGATAGGATCAAGACTCGTAAATGTGCTGTATATACTTGATGAACCGAGCATCGGACTGCATCAGCGTGATAATCAGAAACTGATTGACTCCCTGAAACAATTGCGTGACATAGGAAATACCGTGATAGTAGTTGAGCATGATAAAGAAATGATGCTCAATGCCGATTACCTGGTAGATATTGGTCCTGGAGCAGGAGTAAATGGTGGGAAAGTGATGTTTCAAGGGCCTATCAGCCACCAATCATCAAGCACTACTCTGAAATATTTATATGGTGAACTGAATATTGATGTCCCATCTTGTCGCAGAGAAGGTAATGGTAAAAGTATTGTCCTTAAAGGCTGTAAAGGCAACAATTTGAAAAACATTGATGTCGCTATTCCTTTGGGACGACTTGTATTGATAACTGGAGTCAGCGGCAGCGGTAAGTCTTCTTTGATAAATGGTACACTACACCCGATATTATCAAAACATTTTTATCGTTCACTGAAGCGTCCTTTGCCATATTCCAGTATAGAAGGGTTAGAGAATATCGATAAGGTAATAGCCGTTGACCAAAGTCCAATAGGCAGAACTCCACGCAGTAATCCTGCAACATATACAGGGGTATTTTCCGATATTCGCAACCTGTTTGCAGCATTGCCTGAAGCTAAAATCCGTGGCTATAAATCTGGACGTTTCTCCTTTAATGTAAGAGGTGGCAGATGCGAAGTCTGTGGCGGTAACGGTTACAAGACTATTGAAATGAATTTCCTTCCCGACGTGATGGTTCCATGTGAGGCTTGCCATGGCAAACGCTATAATCGTGAGACGTTGGAAGTGCGCTATAAGGGCAAGAGCATAGCCGATGTTTTGGACATGACCATCAATCAGGCAGTAGATTTCTTTGAGAATGTACCATCAATAATCCAGAAAATAAAAACCATACAGGAAGTCGGTTTGGGGTATATCACGTTAGGGCAACCATCAACAACGCTCTCTGGAGGAGAATCCCAACGTATAAAACTTGCTGCCGAACTCAGCAAGCGCGACACTGGCAAGACACTTTATATACTTGACGAGCCAACCACAGGACTTCATTTCGAAGATATTCGCGTACTATTGGAAGTGCTCAACAAACTCGTAGATAAAGGCAACACGGTAATCGTGATTGAGCACAACCTAGATGTGATAAAACAAGCCGACTATATAATCGACATGGGACCCGAAGGAGGACGGGGTGGCGGCATTGTCGTGGCACAAGGAACACCAGAGCAAATCGTCAAAAGCCCAATCAAGTCATACACAGCCCATTTCCTGCGCAATGAATTGCAATAACCCAAAATCGACGACTGTTATCCGCTACCAATTTGGATAAACCTAAAAAAGGTGACCTTCTGGTCACCTTTTTTATTAATATGCATCGGTTGAGTTTAGAATTCCAAACCATTGACGTTGTAGTTCTTGTCGCCCTTGCGGATAACAATCTTCTTACCGTCGAAGAACTTCATGACCTTATTGTTTTCATAAGCCTTGACACAGCCAATACCAGATTCTGGTGAGATGGTGATAGTAGATTTCACGCTTACTCCTTCATCGTCAACTGCGTCAATAACAATGCTGTTTGCTGTAACGGTGATTGTGCCACTTGCAAAGAACCAGTAATTCCCATTAGCATCGTATGCATAGCATGGCAGAGGGAGTATGCCAAAGAACAAGCTTCCTGGATAAGCTGTTCCGTCCTCAAAACTATCATTGATAACATATACTCCTGGAGTGATTACTCCATCGGCATACTTCGAGTCGTAGATGTCTAACGAAATTCCATTTCCTGCAGCATCAGCAATATCTACCAAGATATCTCCATAACTTTCCAGCATGGAATCGTCAATGGTAAGTTCCTCTACTGCGAAGTCAATTGCGAAGTCTTTCTTTGGTTCAACAACCTTCTTCTTGCCTATGTAGCTGATGATATAGACTGCGTCATCGGTTACTGCCTTAGCATCAATATAGAGCAGAGAGTCTTTTTCGTTCTTGATGAAAGAAGCCTTTTCCATAGGAAGGCTGACTCCATTAATAGAATCTACAACCTCGCAATATTTTGCGTACATATTATCCAATGTGTATTCTACACCATTTTCAGCATCCTTTAATTCGGATGAAACGTAGATGTCATAGTAGAATGTATAATTAGGTGCATTCAATTCATAATATACGTCAGAATCCGATGCAAAGTACATATTTTCATAACTTGCAACTTCAACCTTGATAGTGTCCTTGATTGTGCTCTTTGCGAAATGGAGGATATACACCTTTTCGTCTTCAGCAATGAGTTGACCATCCAAGAATATGCTATCGCCAACTTCAGCCACTGTAATTGAGCCTTCCTTGAATTGCTGTCTGCCACCTTCTGGGTCGAAGACGTTGTAGTATTGTTTTCCTAACGTCTTATCTTCATAAGAGAACGTACCTAATTTTTCAGCAGGAACAGTTGACTGCAACAAGAATTCATAATCATCAGCGCCAAATTCGTAGAACCAGCCTGTGTGTTCACCTGTCGTATCATCTGTTACCTTAGTAATAGCTATGCCCTTGCCACTGAAACTAACTGTATCACGCTTGGTAGGAGCAACGTATGACATATCGAGACGATAGTATTTTTCGTCATCACCAATCATCCAACCTTTCAGAGCGATGTTCTTACCTTCTGTAACAACGGTAAATTCTCCATCTTGGAAGTAGTTCTTTGTAGAACTTCCAATCAACTGGAAATATGAATTTGCATTATTGATGCCACCTTCTGACCACTTGAAAGTACCGTCAACAGAAGTAGCATTGTTGCTCGTTACACGGAACACCTGATAACCCTCAATACTCTGGTCGTAGTAGATAACAAGCTTGTCGCTTTCCAGATAACTATCATTATAGCCAAGTTTTGTGCTGACAATATCTACCGTATCACGTTTGCTGATAACCTGGTCCATTGTCAAACTTTCTTCTGATGCTCCCCAGTTGTAGTCATCATATTCAGGCAGGAATGAAACCATATTCATTTTGAATACGCCTGTTTCAGGATCATACTTGCCTTGAGCTTCAGCACCACCAGAGAAGCTGTATGCATCTGTTGTCCATACCTCGAAACCACTTGTCTTGTAACCAATATAAACTTCTGGGACAGTAAGATTATTGTTAGCATCTCTGTTGATTATTAAGTCAATGCCAGCATCTGTAAGCAAGCCAGCGCCCCAACCTGAAAGCTTATATTGCTTCATACCAGTGTTGTCCTTACGTTCCATTACAGGAATGTTTCTTTGAGTCTGTGGTGAGGTGAAGAAGCTGGAGAACACGTATTTACCTGTGTTCTTGTCAAACGGAGCAAAGTCAGCCCACTCACCCCATTCCTGTTTGAACGGAGTAGAAATATGTACTATAACATTAGCAGGCGCACCAGCACTTGTTGACAATGCCAACGTTCCTTCAATTACCAGACTATCGGCAACAATAGTAGAAACCAGATTAGCTGCACTCAGGTTTTCGTATGTAACCTTGCTTCCTGTAGAACTGTCGTCCAACCATGTGTTGTAGTCATACATTTCTTTTTCAGTAAATATTCCCTGCAAGCCTTTGCTCTTGAAATACAGGTTGATGTCCTGGGTCTTGTCAACATTCTTGCCGCCAATTGTCCAGTAACCTGCAACAGTTCTATTGGTAAGCGTAGCATCTGTTACAACCACGCTGATTTCATTGAGATCAGGTTTTTCGTAAACAAGGTTAAGTACATACTCATCACCATTCTTAGCATAGATGCTTCCTGAAAGAGTCTTCTTGCCATCCTCGTTTGTGATAGTGATATCCGAAGCCAATTTTACAAATTCAACGAAAGTTGAGTAATCATCAGAATAATAAACGCAATACGCAGGAATCATGTCATCATTCGTATATTTTGCTTTTTCTTCCATAACATCGAATGCTAACTGAATTTCGCAATCACCACAGGTTGCGGTATATACATACATCTCGTAGTAAGAATTGTATCGACCATACAAGTCGGTACCATCAAGATTTATCTTGACTCCGCTTGGTGCGAAAGGCTTCTCGTCATACTTAATGTTGCAAGTATCACCATTAAGCACCATCATGCCTTCCACATGCACCAATCCCTGTTCATCTTTGCTAACCTTCAATGTGGCATCTGTAGCTTTGACATCTGCATATCCTTCCCCGTCTAATGTGCAAGTCCAATCTGCATACATATCTGCAAATTTGTAGGTTTTGCCATACTGCAAGTCTTCCAGCAACTCAAAGAGGTAAGTGGTAGTTTCAGAATATACATAAACATCATAATAGTAATCATCATAATACCAATCTACACCTGCAACATCATAACTTGCTCCTGCAGTCTTTGGAGCTTTTTTAGAAACAGACTTAAAAGGAGCAGTTCCTCGATGATTGGCTTTCACTTTCTTGCCAAAATGAACTGGAGCCTTTGGCTGATTAAAACTCAGTTTCGCCTTTTTCAAAGACGGACCTTTTTTAAGTTCATTAATCTGAAGAGTTTGGAACTTTTCAAGCTGAACTTTCTCGAATGCGTATAGCCCAATGCTACTCAGCATCAAGGCTACAATAATAGTAAAAACTTTTTTCATAAGCTTTTTATTTAAAATATTAATAAATAAGGTGCGAATAATCAATCTTATACCTATAAAGTGATTTTCGCGGCAAAAGTACAACTTTTTTGTAAAATAACTATAAAAATGATAGAAAAAACTTGTTTTATTAACATTTTTATATTACACCAACTTGCACACCTATACAAAAGTCTTGCTATTAAGGTTATACCAATAGCGTAATCTGGTTTTAGGTTTTTGGTTTTCGGTAAATAACCTATAACCCACAACCTACAACTCATAACCATATTCATTTGTGTGGCTCTTCTCAACCATTTCACTACCCTTTACTCACAATTTGCTCACACAGACTACACTCTATCGCTACTCTATAGGAGTGAGTAAATAGTGAGTAAATAGTGAGTAAAAGGGATACATAAGGTAGTGATAGGGTAGTGAACAAGGCTATTTACGATTTACAATGCACAATTTATTTACACTTTAGTGAATTTATAGTTTGAACTCAAACCACCGTATAACAATAAATATTAAAAAATCATAATTTTCAATTGTCAATTATCAATTATCAATTAAAAAACGAAAGTTTTTTCTTATTTTTGCAGCGACTTAGTGAGCCCATTGTTGGGTGAGGTGGGTCAAAATCTTATTGGTTTCGGCAGATGCTCGCATGGGCAAAAGCCGATGAAAAGACGTAAAGTCGTTATCTTCTTCAGTTAAATCTGGTAAATTTACAAGTACAAGAAGATGATGCACTGAGCGTCACGCGGTGATTATATTCCAATCAAATATAATCCGATGCGTGGGCTAACTGAGTGCTAATCCTTGTACATGGTTTACCAGAACCCAACTGAGGGATTGGCGAGAACATTGTGTCACCCACGCTCTTTTCATATACAGACATTAACAAAAACAAATGTAATTCCAGACACAGGGTGGCAGTCTGGGGAATGATGTATTGTGTCAATTTTTAATTATCATATTATCAACCATTTAATTAAGTATTATTATGAGAAAAATTGTTTTTGTGATTTGTGTATCGCTATGTTCATTAATTCGCAGTTTATTTAGTCAAACTTTATCTTTCAGTCGTAACAATCAACATTTATTATGCAAATTCGCACTTGGCATTGTTATTTTGGGCATGGTAACAATACAAAGTTCGTTTGCACAGAAACGTGTTCAATATTCTGTTTATGGTGGTTTGGGAATATTAAAAATTGGTGGAGAACAACATGACGAAATGATTGAAGATGGATATGATTTCAGTGCAAAGCCAATTTTCACATTAGGCGGTGAAGTGAAGTTCTCACTATCTGAAGAGATTAAAACATTTTTTATCAAGCCAGCACTTGAGTTCAGCAGGTATAAGTATTCTTATGAAAAATCATCCAGCAAAATGTCTGAAGAAACAGCAAGCTACCTCAAAGGTAAAAAACTTGTGAAATACGAAACAACTCGTTATTCAAGTAGCTATCATAATAGAAAGACAGAAGGCTACAATGTTACAATTCCTATTACTTTTGGATATCAATTCGCGTTCGGTACAAAGACTCAATATCGAATGGCTGTAGGTGCACTTGGACTTGTTGAGTTACCTATACATACAAAAGGAACCATTGAAGATGGATGGACAATATCATATAGGCCATTCTATGAAAATGACGGAAAGAAGGTTTTCTCTAAAGTTGTCGATGAAGATAACTCAGTAACAAAAAACAATGATGATATTGATTTTGAAAATTGCAGTTATGGATTTGGAGGACAGGTTTCATTCTATTATTGGAAACTCAATGCGCAGTATTCATTTAGATACGAAAAGGCATTCTCAGGAGATTCAAATGCTTACAATATGTCCCACATATTTACTATTGGGTATGTTTTCTAACAAATACTGATATGGACAGAATAAAATTTATAATTCCAGCAAAACTATTTCTTGCTTCTTTCATATTGACATCGTGCAGTATGAGCAGTTTGTCGGCTTGGTCAGATGCATTGGGTGTTGCAAACAGTGTTTTTAGTCCTTCAAATACTCCTGCATCATCTACTACTCAGTTTACTACTACAACAACAACGGTTCCAAATACAAATACATCAATAAGTGGTGCACAATTTGAGGTTAACGGTATTTCTAATGAAAGTACATCTTCGAATAATAGCGGAAACTATGAAATAATGTATCGAAATTGGGAGTCAAGAGTAGAAAGTTGTTATAATAGTCTGATGTCAGCATCTTCTACTTCAAGCACTTATACAAGTCAGAAACGCAGTTTTAATGAAGCACAACGAAAAATGAAGAGTATAAGAGCCGAAGCTGCGCGACAAGGCGTAATAATATCACCATCAAGTTGGGAAACTGCAACGGTAAGTGTTGCAGGGGGAGAAGGATTGAACGTCCATAAAACAGGAACTCGGAAGAAAAACGTCAGTAAAAAAGGAACTCGAAAGAAATGAGTTGCACTTTTGTTGGAATTAATCCATCCCCTTGCCACAATTCACAATTGTTTGATCTGCAAGGTGGAATGTTCAAAATTGCCTTTCTACCCGAGACAGTTTTTTCGTGCTGTTTTGAAGGTTTTGATGCGTTTTGCAACATACAAATATACTCAAAAACATTCCAAAAATCATCTTGATATAATTTAGAGAGCCCACGTTTATTTTGTTTATTAATATTTATAATTCAGTTATTATGAAAAAGTTTTTTATTTTAATAGCCATGATGATTATGGCTTTTGTATGTGCCAAGGCACAGGATGTACAGTTGGTAACAGTTCAGCACGGCAGTGAGATGCAGGCATTCTATGGTCCCGATGGTTTCAAGAATGCAATGGCAGCAGCACAGAAGGGTGATGTCATTTCCCTTTCTGGTGGCAACTTCAACTCTGCCACCATCGACAAGGCTGTAACTATCCAGGGAGCAGGCTATGTTCAAGACGTGAAGAACAACCGATATAAAACGCTTTTTATCGGGGATGTGAATATCAATCTTCCCGAAGGTGAAAGCGGACTGTACATTGAAGGCATTTGCACGTACAACAATTTTTATATACAAGGCAATGTGGCAAGCATGTCTATCGCACGTTGCATGATGACAAATAATGTTGAAGTAAAGAGCGAAAGCAATAACCTTACTTTTCTGCATTGCCGCATCAACAGCTTAACACTCACTGGCGTATCTCATTCAGCACTTGTTAGAAACTGTGCAATAAGATGGTTTTATGGTTCAAATTCAAATGCAGAGGATGGAGTTGTGGAGAATTGTGTAATAGGAAAATGTTATAATGATGTTATCCACTTTCAATTTAAGAATTGTATTTTTTGGGATTCTTATTATTCTTCCTATAATTCTTATAGTAATAGTGTTTCTACATCAGTTAGTAATTCTTACTACTATTGCTTAATAAACATTAGGAATAATCCTCTTACAAATCAAGTTTTGGAAGGAAGCACTGGAGATAGTTCGTGTCAGTACACATCTGATTTTCTCTTGAAATATTTCGGTAATAAAGATGCAAACTATCAAAGTGCATTAACCCTTACAGAGGAAGGCAAGAAAATAAAGGGCATGGATGGTACTGAAGTAGGTGTCCACGGTGGCAGTATGCCATTCACAGATGTGCCTTCTACTCCACAGATTACCCAGAAGACGGTGGCTCCACAGTCGGATGCCAACGGTAAGCTCGCAGTCAAGTTTGTTATTGAAGCACAAAAGTAGGCTGGTTGACTTATGAAACGACAGATTCTTGCATTTCTGATGCTATGCCTTGGGCTTACAGCCATGGCACAGCAGATTACGAAATACGAGTATTGGTTGGACACGGGTCATGCAGAAAGGACGAAACGGGCAACGGAAACCGGAAGTTTGGAGTTTACCGTAGATGTGGGCAATCTCTGCCACGGACTACACGCACTCTATTTCCGAGCCCAGGACAGTGAGGGCAAATGGAGTTCGCCATCATCGTCGTATTTCTACTGCATTGACAAGGGGTCAACCTCTCAGGGTGTTTCGCAATATGAATACTGGTTGGACCAGAATGCTGCGGAAAGAGTTACTGCCAATAGTCAAGGCTCGACAATAGGTCTTGATGTAGATATCAGTACACTCCTTACCGGGCTGCATACATTCACTTTCCGCTACAAAGATGACATGGGACATTGGTCTGCTCCCCAGACGACCTATTTTCTCGTGCCTATACGTCAGAAAGGCTCTGACATCCAGAATACATACGAGTACTGGCTCGATAATAGACAGAATGAAAAAGTTCAGGTCAAGGGCTACAGCGGTGCAATTGACCTCTCATTAGATGTGAATACACTCCCTACAGGACTTCATTCACTCTCGTTCCGCGCAACTGACCAAAACGGCATCTGGTCGGCACCGCAGACAAGCTACTTCCTTGTGCCTATACGTCAGAAAGGCTCGGATATTCAGAGTACATACGAGTACTGGCTCGACAACAGGCAGAATGAAAAAGTACAGGTCAAGGGCTACAATGGTGTCATCGACCTCTCATTAGATGTAAATACACTCCCTACAGGCCTTCATTCGCTCTCGTTCCGCGCAACTGACCAAAACGGCATCTGGTCGGCACCGCAGACAAGTTACTTCCTTGTTTCGCCTGAAAGGCAATGGAAAGATGGTATCAAGGCGTATCGATATTGGTTCAACGACTCAACCAGCAAAAGTGTCGTGAAGACAGTATCCCCTGCCGTTATTCCATTCACATTGGAAACAAAACTTGAAGCATTGGACGTAATAACCGATATTACCCCAGAGACTATCACCATGACAGATGACGGCGAAGGGCACATGAGACTTGCAACCAAGAATGTGCTGCACACGCAATATTGTACAGAAGATGGCAGATGGACAGGAGCGACGACCGATACCTTTGCCGTTGTCATCAATGCACCAGAGGTGAATCTGACAAGTTTCATCAAGAACCCTGACGCTTCAGACAAATGGAATGGATGGACGACTGAGGGAAGTACTACCGGCATTCAGAGTAGTCAGACCTGGCAGGATGGAGGCAACTACTTCCGGCTTGGAAATACTTCAAAGAGCGAGTGGAACTCTTCCATGCAGCAGACCATTATAGGAGTGCCAGCAGGAACATACATACTCTCAGCCAAGGGAAGAGCCGCTGAAGGCGTAGAGTTGGAAATATCTGTAAATGGATTCATCGAAACATTCCCTGCCACGGGAACAGCAGAAGGCGAACTGACAAACGGATGGACAGAGCGTAGCCTGATTTTCACCACTGACGGTCAGCCATTCGTCATTAAGGTCAGCGGTTCAGCCAACTCATCGGGCAAATGGATGGATGTTGCAGATTTCCGCCTGACATACAGCAACGTCAGCAATGCATCACTTACGGTCAATATGCCTGAAACAGCTGACATGGCAATCTACAAGAACCTCAAACTGCAACTGTCATCGGTAAGTTCAAAACTTTCAGTAACAACCTCCAATGCTCATAATTATACCTTCCAAGGGTTGACAGCCGGAGTGGCATACAACCTTATGCTGACCAACCGTTACGGACAGACCATAGCTCAGGAAGAAGGTATAATG
>JAZLKO010000058.1:0-4432 GCA_045597685.1 Prevotella sp. | reverse complement strand
CATCAAACTTGCAGGTTGCCGGGGGAAACCATGCACAAGCTGCGGTATAGTCGAGAGTATTGGACTTTTTCAGTAAACCCTAATTAGCCTATCAGCTCATGCAACATCCCATGTAATACAGGGTGTGCGAAACTTTAGTTAAAAGAATCATTAAATAAAGAATGTTATGAAAGATTTTACTAAACATTTATTAATGCTCTGCTTATTCGGGATGATAAGCATGGGAGCAAATGCAGAAACTTATCAAGGTTCATGTGGCGCTTATGCAAATTGGTCATTGGATACAGAGTCAGGTCTGCTTTCCATTATAGGTAGTGGAGCTATGAACGATTATAGTCAAAATAATGATTCACCTTGGTACGAACATAAAAGTTATATTACATCGTTATCCATTGAAGACCAAATAACTTCGATTGGAGATTATGCTTTTCGATACTGTTCAGGCTTGACAAGTGTGACAATCCCTGAATCCGTGACTGAGATTGGCAAAAATGCTTTTTCTGGCTGTTCTTCACTTCCAGTGGAAGAAAATCTTCGTTATGCTGACACCTATTTGGTTGAGGCGGTTGATGGGACATTATCAACATATAATATAAAAGAAGGTACCAAATGGATTGGAAGTTCTGCTTTTTGGCGCTGTTCAGGCTTGACAAGTGTGACAATCCCTGAATCCGTGACTTCGATTGGTAATAATGCTTTTTATGAATGTTCAGGCTTGACAAGTGTGACAATCCCTAATTCCGTGACTTCGATTGGAGATTGGGCTTTTTATTACTGTTCAGGCTTGACAAGTGTGACAATCCCTAATTCCGTGACTTCGATTGGATATAATGCTTTTGCTTGGTGTGATAAATTGACAAAAGTCAACATTACCGATTTGGACAAATGGGCAGAAATTGAATTTGGAAGTGGGTTTGCTAATCCTCTATACTATGCACAGAATCTGTATTTGAACGAACAACTTGTGACGGAGGCGAAACTGACTACTGCAAAAAAGATTGGCAGTTATGCTTTTTATGGCTATTCAGGCTTGACAAGTGTGTCAATCCCTAATACCGTGACTTCGATTGGAGAGTCTGCCTTTTATGGCTGTACAGGCTTGACAAGTGTGACAATCCCTAATTCTGTGACTGAGATTGGAGGTTCTGCCTTTTATGGCTGTACAGGCTTGACAAGTGTAACAATCCCTAATTCTGTGACTGAGATTGGAGGTTCTGCTTTTCGGAACTGTTCAGCGATGAAAAGTGTATATGTGGGATGGGATAAAGAGTCAGATATTCCGTCAGTCGAATCTTATACATTTCCTTATTCCCAATGCACATTGTATGTGCCACAGGGAGCAGCAAATTTGTATCTTGCAAAAGAATATTGGAAAACATTCAAATCAATTTATGGAGGTTTAATAATAGAGGACAAAGATGGTAATAAAACTTCTGTTCCTATTGCAGATAGTAACCCAAGCTTTGAATTATCTGATGACATCAATAGTATAAATAATTCAGGGATAATCAGAGATGTAACTATCACTTACACTCGCAACTTTGAGAAGGCTGGGGTTTGGCAGGCTTGGTATATGCCGTTTGATGTGGCATTTGACGATATGAAGGATGCTTACGACGTGGCACAGATTCATGGTGTGCTGCTTGACAAGGACAATAATGCTGTGATTGCTTTCCTCAAACTTGACCAAGGTACGGTAAAGGCTAACACTCCTTACGTGGTACGACCAAAGAAAAGTGGCGAGGTGGTTATTAAACCAAAAACTAACTTGCAAATCCATCCTACAAGCTTCTACATGATGTCGGCAACTCATAAATATACTATCGGTGGCGTGTTTGAAAAGACTACGACCTCTGGCAATTGGTATGCCTTGAACCTTAACGGACAGTTCCAATTGATGGACAATGGTGTTTATCTCCGTCCGTTCCGTATCCACATGACTATCGACCCTCGCAAGGACAACCCTTACGCACAATCAGCATCTACAACTGCAAAGATTGACATTGTGGTGATAGGCGATGATGAGACAACTGGAATTAAGGAGAGCCTCACCCCAGCCCTCTCCGAAGGAAAGGGAGCTATATATAACCTCAGCGGACAGAGGGTGAACAGCATCCAGAAGGGTCAGATTTATATTATGAATGGAAAGAAGTTTATCGCAAAATAATTGAATTATGAAAAAATTTTATGTAAGCCCTAATGTGCGGGTAGTGACTGTAAAAACAAACAAAATGATGATGCTTGTTGACTCATGGGATGAGGAAGATACAGGCGGTGTAGATCCTACTCCTGGTGGTCAAGGCAATTTTGGCTCAAAGGAAGAAGAATATTCTTATTTCGGCTGGTAGTTGAGAAAAGCTCGAAATAATAACAAAGAGGGTCACAGGGATGGTTCCTGTGGCTCTTTTTTATCTTTGCAGCGTCATCGTATAGTGAAATAGTGTCTAAAGAAAGGACGAAAAAACAACAAAGAAACCATGAAGATAGTCTATCAGTTGCTTTGTAGTTGCTTTGTAGTTGCTTTATGCGTGCGGAAACCCTAATGACTCTGACTACTGACTCTGACTCTGACAATGAGTATCTACTCACCCTTTTTAAAATAGCAGTTACCGCAATTATATCTAAATCTTAAATATTCAAAAAATATTTTGATTTTGTTTTCGGTTTGCACTAACTTTAGCTTTGCTGAACTTAGGCTGCATCTCGGAAATAAAAATTAAAAAATGTTTTTTATTTTGTATTTCACTCGATTTGCACTAACTTTGCAACGATTATTGTTGAGGTATGAAAAGAAACGTTATGCTAATCGCATTTTGCTTGGTTGCAATAATAGCAAATGCGTTCTCATTGAGTGGAAATGTTAAAACTGCCGCGTTGAAGTCGTTGCCATTTGCATCTGTGTATGTGAAAGATGCACATATTGGTGCAACGACCGATTTGGACGGTAATTACACGATTAAGGATATTCCTTCTGGGCATCACACATTGGTTGTTTCCTTTATGGGCTATGCAACCCAGACTATTGATGTTTCACTTGAAGGAGATGGTGTGCGCAACTTTGTGATGCATGAGCAACCTATCACTCTTGACGAAGTGTTTGTCACTCCAACAGGCGAAAGCATTGAACGGTTTATTCTCAGTCAGGCTGTGAAAAACAGCAAGAAACTTTCAAAACGGGTCAATAGTTTCAGTTGCAATGAGTCGTTTAAGTATGAACAACGCAACAATAAGATAAAAGTTCTGGTAGAGCCTCACATTAAAACTATAAACCTCCTGTTGGGTGTATTGGGGTATAAGCGTTTCTTCCATACAATAATCGACCATCCTGACCTGAAGGTTGAAATGACTACAGGCATACAGTTCAAGAAAGGAAAGTTGAAGGTGAACAATCCGAAAATCACCCACAGTAATCCTGCATTAAACGACGAGGAAGCGAAATCCTGGATGAAGGTTATTTCAAAGCAATCCGAAATCCCATACGATGTGCATTACAAAACCCTGGCAGCTATAAAGAAGAAACTTGAGAAGATGGATAAAAAGTCACCTGGCGAGTCTGTCCGCCATCTCACCTATAAAGGCGCATACAAGGAAAACAATAAGACAATACACATCATACAGTACGACAAACGACAGTTTCATATCGTAGATGGCTGCTGGCAGATACGTCGCACAATGCTGATGAAAAATAAAAAAGAAGCTTCAAGAATAACGGAGTTTCATGAGCTTGCAAAGAATCTATACATGCCTGTGTCGCACTACTTCGAGGAAAGTTTCGGACTCAAGGATTTCATAGAAGACAAAATCGATGAAATGAAAAAAGAGGATACTTCCAAAATGAGTTCAAAAAAACTTGCAAAACACAATGCACGAGTAGAATCCTTGCAGGATGCAATGAATGGTGATGCCGATGTGTTCAAATTTTCCCTAACATATAATTATGTCGGCTTGCACAGATAGTGGAAGAGTGGAAATTTAGTGGGGGGGAAGCCTTGTTTAGACAAAAACCGAGATAAACCCCTTGGTATTGTTGCAGATGTCTCTTACGAGCCATTAATGTTGTAGGTGATTGAAAAATCCTTGTGAACAGTTCACAGATATTCTCAACCACCTACAACATTACCCTATTGGGTTCTGCAACAATCCCAAGGCGATAAACCATAATAAACATTTTCATAGAACTTTATGTCCACATCAACATACAGAAGGTGTAAAAGATTTAGTTAAACATCTTGTTGATTATTGAATCGATTCACTATAACAACAAGTAAAAGCAGAAAAAGGTGACGTCACATATTTAGGGATTGTCGTTTAATTCCACGAATTCAAAATCTATTGACGAGGGTATGCCATCAGAGTTTGCCCTCGTCTGCTTTTTTCCTGAGTTCTGTCTTTATTTGAGTCGATTCATGTATCGTCAGGACACAGTTGTCCC
>JAZLKO010000057.1:0-11517 GCA_045597685.1 Prevotella sp. | reverse complement strand
GGGGGATTTTTCTTGGTAATCGACCATCAAAAGTAGCCCATATGACGAAACGAGGTGACCCAAAACGACCTATTTACAACTTACAACTACCTTATTAGCAGGAGTATAACTTTTTTAGGGCAAAATCTTGCGGAAAACAGGCGTATCGCACTCCGTCTTTTTTATTGCAACAATGTTCTTTCTAATCAGTATTTCAATATCTGACCTGGGACAACCTTGTAATCTTTGCCGATGTGGTTTTTCTTCTCCAAATCTTCCACTGTAGTGCCACGACGTTTGGCAATGCTATATAGTGTTTCTCCTGCAGCAACCTTATGATAACCAGTAACTGGTTCTTCTACGACCATATTATCGCGGCTTACATCAGGTATTTTAACCACAGAAGTTTGACTATGTTTATTAGCATTTGATTGACCAGATGGCGAGTTGGCTGATGGGGAAGCTTGTGCCAAAGTTCTTGAGTTCCGCTCAAGACCTGCTTCTGGATGCTTGAACGAATTAACATTACCATTGTTCATAGTAGATGCACTTCTACGATAAGCCTCTTTTGCATCACGATTATACTTGTTTTTAGTATATACATAACAATCGCAAGTAACATCCTGATGATAGAAGTCAAACAATACTGCAGGGTTTAATGCCACCCCACAAAGTCTTGTTTCGAAATGCAAGTGTGAAGCTGTAGAACGTCCTGTATTTCCTCCAAGTCCTATCACATCGCCTGCGCGAACTTCTTGATTCTCATAAACCAATTGTCTGCTTAGATGTCCATATACTGTTTCAAGACCATTATGATGACGAATGACAATAAAACGTCCATAACCACTTGGTTCATTTCTAACCACACGCACTTTGCCAGAAAAAGCAGAACGGATGGTGTCGCCTGTATATACCTTAATATCTAATCCTTTATGCTGGCGTCCCCAACGTGGACCAAAATTAGAAGTTAGTTTCCTGCTTTTTGTCGGCATGCAGAAATTAGTAAGATTTATACGAAATGTATCTGGAATCTGACCAGAGGCATGAGCATATTGGTTGTTCCAATCATTATAAATATAACTATAGTTTTCAGGAGAAAAATACTCCTCAAGCGACATGATTTTCTGTAGTTCAAGTATGTCTGCGCTATTCATTTTTTTATCAATCGGTGCTTGATGCGCAAGCAAATCCTGTGCTGCTGCGGAAAAGGCAAATAATGTAGAAGCACCAATTAATAGAATTCTTAGGTTTTTAAAAATCATACTTCATTTTTTCGTTCAACAATACCTTAAAACGCGTCCCGTTTTAAAGGTCTGACTACAAAGTGACAAATATATTAGTCGTCTATATAACGCTAAAATAACAATGATATTGTCTGCCACTTTGTTCAAAAAGGCGATGCAAAGATAATAAAAAAGGTTAGAGGTTAGAGGTCAGAGGTTAGAGGTTTTATGATTTTTTATGTTAAGATTCCTTAAACACACAGGAGATTACACCTTATCAATACTTCAATTTTGATTGGTTTACTGTTAAATAGTGATTGGTTCGAAAACTTAATCAACTGATTGTTCCCCAATTGATATTCTCCTTTTTCAGTTCTTCCAATCTGCGCCATAGCAACTTGTATTCTTGTTTTTGGCATTCTGGATCATTGTCTATGATGAGTTGTGCTTCATCTCGTGCCATCTGAACAATAATTCCATCGCGGGCAATATCTGCAATTTTCAAATCGAAGGCTGTGCCACTTTGTTGTGTTCCTTCTAAATCGCCAGGTCCGCGGAGTTTCAGGTCTGCTTCCGCTATATCGAATCCATTATTCGTTTCGCACATTATATCTATTCGTTTGCGTGTTTCGTTTGAAAGTTTATGTGAAGTGACAAGGATACAATAACTTTGATCTGCTCCTCTTCCCACTCTTCCACGCAACTGGTGCAATTGTGACAATCCAAAACGTTCGGCATTCAAAATAATCATTACTGAGGCATTCGGCACGTTTACTCCTACTTCGATAACTGTAGTAGCCACCAATATCTGAGTCTGTCCTGCAACGAATTTCTGCATCTCTTCTTCTTTCTCGGATGCCTTCATCTTTCCATGGACTTTGCTCAATTGATATTCTGGAAACACTTGTTTAAGGTTTTCAAATCCTTCTTCCAGATTTTTCAAATCCATGCTCTCACTTTCCTTTATTAATGGAAACACTATATATATTTGTCTCCCCAAACCGACTTGTTGACGGATTCCATTATAAAGGCTTGTTGTGTGATCTTCCCATTTATGAAGTGTCTGTATGGGTTTTCTGCCAGGAGGGAGTTCATCGATTACGCTCACATCCAAATCACCGTATAGAGTCATTGCCAATGTACGTGGTATAGGGGTTGCTGTCATTACCAATACATGTGGGGGATTTGTGCTTTTCGACCATAGTTTCGCTCTTTGGGCAACTCCGAAACGATGTTGTTCATCAATCACAACAAAGCCTAATTTTGCAAACTGAACATTGTCTTCAATTACAGCATGAGTGCCTACAAGTATGTTTATGCTACCATCAACCAATCCTTTCAGCACAGCTTCACGTTTTTTGCCCTTTACAATTCCTGTCAGCAATTGAGTGTTCACTGGTATGTTGCCCAGAAAATCCCGAATGGTTGCCAAATGCTGTTCGGCAAGAATTTCTGTAGGTGCCATGATGCAAGTCTGGTAGCCATTGTCAATAGCTATCAGCATTGACATCAAGGCAACAAGTGTTTTCCCTGACCCCACATCTCCTTGCAGAAGTCTGTTCATTTGCTTTCCGGAACCTGTATCAATGCGGATTTCGCGAATTACTCTTTTTTGTGCATTTGTGAGTTTAAATGGAAGCCGCTCGTTGTAAAACCTATTGAACATTTCACCAACATGATGAAACATGTATCCTCTATACTTTCGCCTTTGGTCAGACGCATAACGAAGAATATTCAACTGGACATAAAACAGTTCTTCAAATTTCAGTCTTTGCTGTGCATTGGCTAATGCATGATTGTTTAATGGGATGTGTATATTCCTTATGGCTTCACTACGGGAAACGAGATGATATTTTTTTATTATGTATTCTGGCAAAGTCTCTGTAAGTTTATCTGATACTTTTTCAATAAGTGCCTCTATGATTTTTGCCAACTGTCTGGACGTAAATCCAGCATTCTTCATCTTTTCGGTTATTGTGTAGTATGGCTGCAGTTTCAGATTGCCTGATTGGAAGTTTTTGCTTTGCTCTATTTCGGGGTGCGAAATATTTATTCTGCCTTGAAAGATTGTCGGTTTTCCGAAGACTATATATTCTTCGTCAACATGGTAGTGTTGTGTTATCCATTTCACCCCCTGAAACCATACTAAATCAATAACTCCATGTCCATCGGTAAAATGTGCTACAAGCCGCTTCTTCCGTTCCCCCATCTGGAAAACCTCATAACTTAATATCTTGCCTTTTACTTGCACAAACGCCATATTAGCAGTTAGTTCTTTTATCGCGTATATGTGTGTGCGATCCACATACTTATATGGATAATATTGCAGCAGGTCTTCGTTTCTGAATATTCCCAATTCTGTATTCAGCAACTTTTTTCTCTGTGGTCCTACACCTGAGAGATATTGAATGTCCTGTTGGAGAAAATTATACATTACAACAATGCTTCTGCTATACGCATATCGAAAGGTGTCGTTATTTTTATGTTTTCCCTATTGCCTTCTACAAGTGTTATTGAATGTCCCGCTTTTCGTACAACCGATGCATCGTCAGTAAATGCTGTGTCGTATGGTTGTTCAAAAGTTTCCTTCAATAGTTTAATGTCGAAAGTCTGAGGGGTTTGTCCAAGAAAATAATTGTTTCTATCGACAGTTGTCGGGGAATTTTGATGATCTTGACATTCATTAGTCCAGATTGTTTCAACAATCGACACAACGGGTACTACTGCTTTGTGGGATAAAGCTTCATCGTAACATTTTTTTATGACTTCTATTGAAACATGAGGTCGTACTCCATCATGGATTCCCACAACCCCATTTTCATTTTCAGGAATCAGTTCAAGTCCGTTTTTCACCGAATGAAAACGGGTTTCTCCTCCATCGGCAATTTGTATTTTTTCAACAAATCCATGTTTTCTGCAAAGTTCATACCAAAAATCTTGTTGTTCTTTTGGCAGGACAACGATAATATTCAAATTCCTATCGTAGTCAATAAACCTCTGGATTGTACGCATCAGTATAGGTTTCCCACCAATTTCCATAAACTGTTTGGGAATATCGCCACCCATACGCAGTCCTTTACCTCCTGCCACAATTATCACATAGTTCATATTTGTAATTTACAGATTTACGGATTTACAGTTTTGCGGTTTAAAGGTTCAAAGTTCAGAGTCAGTAGTCAGAGTCAGTGTCAATTATAATTACGAATTATAAATCATTCCTTCACGTAGTTGGTCTGCAATTTGCTTGCTTGCAAACATTTCTACCAAGGTATAGGCAAATGGCAAGGTGGCAGCAGGACCTTTGCCTGTTATAATATTTCCGTCAACAGTGCATAGTTCTCCTGTTATTTCTGCTCCTTCGCAATAGCCTTCAAAACCAGGATAGCAAGTCACACGCCTGCTATGCAGAAGTCCTGCACAACCAAGCACTGCTGGTGCTGCACATATTGCTGCAATATGTCTGCCTTTTGCATCGTGGGCTTTTAACACTTCTTTCAGAGCAGGGTATTCGTTCAGTTTCATACTTCCGCCTGGAAGTATCAATAGTTCGGATTTTGTGTAATCGGCATTGACGAAAAGTTCATCTGCCTGCACAATCACTCCATGTGCAGTTTTTACCGACAAATCATCGTTCATACTGATGGTACAGACATTTAATCCTGCACGACGAAGAATATCAACTGTGCCTAAAGCTTCAATTTCTTCAAATCCATCTGATAAAAAAATAAAAATTGGCTCCATTTTTTTATTGTTTTAATTTTTTTTATTATTTTTGCGCAAAAGTACAAAATAGTTTTGAAAAATGAATGAAAAAATCAAAAAATTTGCAATTTTCAGTAATCTTTCTCCGAACGACTTAGCTGTTTCTGCAAAGAGAATAATATCTTCGTTGCAAGTACGCGGGACAGAAATAACATTTGTTACAGCAGACGATATGTTTCAGCCAACCGATCTTGTCATTTCAATGGGTGGCGACGGAACCTTTCTTAATGCCGCGGCATATGTGGGCAATCATGGTACACCAATTCTGGGTATAAATACTGGTCATTTGGGGTTTCTGTCGTTCACCGACCCGCAGCATTATGAACAGGAAATAGATTGCTTGTTTGATGGAGACTATAATGTTGAAGAACGTTCTCTTATTTATGTTACGGGCAATGGAAAGCCATTGAGCAACAAGCCTTTTGCCCTTAACGATGTGGCTATACTTAAACGTGACAATGCGTCAATGATTTCTATCCGAACAAGCATAGATGGCGAATATCTCACTACGTTTCTATCTGATGGATTGATAGTCAGTACTCCTACAGGCAGCACTGCTTATTCTCTGTCAGCTGGCGGACCGATAGTTGTGCCGAAGGCTAACACTTTATCTCTTGTTGCCGTTGCGCCACATAGCCTTAACATCCGTCCTATAGTCATTACCGATGACTCTGTTATCGACATGAAGGTTGAAAGCCGCAATGATTCTTTCCTTGTTGGTATTGACGGGCGGTCAATAAAATGTGATAAGGATACAGATATTTCAATATGCCGGGCACCTTATACCATTCGGGTAGTAAGTAGTAAGGAAAAGAGTTTCTTTTCCACTATGCGGGAAAAACTTCACCTTGGAGCCAGAAACGTGTATGAATAGAATTAAGGATATTTTGAAATTGCAGAATGAGCATTTTTCAGCCACAATGATCTTAAAGTGGCTTTGGAAAGCATCAAAAGGCAATCGTACTCAAGCCATACTGAATGCTATAGTCGGTGTGCTGGAGGTTCTTGTTAGTCTTGCTTGCGTCTGGGCAATGAAATTTGCCATTGATAAAGCACAGTTTCATGGTTCTGCCAATGAAATTTATATTGCCGTAGCCATTTTAGCATTGCTGTATTTGTCGAACATGGGACTTGCTATATGCGGAATATGGATACGCAACATCTTAGGTATAAAAGCTCAAAACCGTATGCAGCAAAGCATGCTCGACCGCATATTGCATTCACAATGGTCGGGCAAGGAAAAATTCCATAGCGGAGACATATTAAACCGCTTAGAACTTGATGTACGCAATGTTATAAGCTTCATTACGGAAGTTTTGCCTAATATCCTCTCGGTCGGAATTTTGTTTATCGGTGCTTTCTGTATGCTTGCATCTTTGAATATCGGACTTGCATTCGTAATCGTTGCTATCATTCCTATTGCCATAGCTTTCAGCCGTATTTATATGAACAAGATGCGCAGTTATACAAAAGCTGTACGTATTTCCGACAGCAAGGTTCAGAGTCTTCTGCAGGAAACCATCCAACATCGCATGTTGATAAAGACATTGGAAAAGGATGATGCAATGGTTGATCGCCTTGATGGCACGCAAAGCATTTTGCGTGACCAAGTACGACGTAAAACCAAGTTTTCCGTCGCATCCCATTTTGTTCTTAATTTCGGTTTTTTAGCAGGCTACCTGATAGCATTTCTGTGGGGTGCCATCCAGTTGGCAGATGGCATCATAACATTTGGTTCCATGACGGCATTTCTGCAATTAGTCAACAGAATACAGAATCCAGCCAGAGACATTATGAAACTGGCTCCGCAGTTTGTAAGTGTGTTTACAGCAGCAGAACGACTAATGGAACTTGAAGACGAGCAACTCGAAGAACAAGGTGATTCCATCCACTTCAAATCACCATGCGGTATCAGATTCTCACATGTTGATTTCCGATACGAAGATAATAGGGCTATCCTTCATGATTTCACCTTTGATTTTGCACCAGGCACATGTACTGCTATCATGGGTGAGACTGGAAGCGGAAAGACAACGCTGATACGTCTTATTCTTGCACTGCTGCATCCACAGAACGGCAGCATATGTATCTACAATGCAAAAAAAGAGGCAGAAATATCGCCTCGCACGAGGTGCAACCTTGTCTATGTGCCTCAGGGGAATACGTTGCTCAGCGGCACCATTCGCGACAATCTTTATTTAGGCAGACTCGATGCAACCGATGAAGAACTCTATGAAGCCTTACATCAGGCATGTGCTGATTTTGTGTTCGACTTGCCTGAAGGGATTGACACAAAATGCGGAGAAGGTGGTGGAGGACTTAGTGAAGGTCAGGCACAACGCATTGCTATTGCCAGAGCATTATTGCGTGAGGGAAGTATAATCTTGCTCGATGAAGCCACATCGGCACTTGATATAGAGACGGAAAAACAATTGCTTCACAATATCATATCACCTGCAACGCTTCAAAATGCAGGCAAGACCGTTATATTTATCACTCATCGCCAAGCAATAACAGATTATTGTGATAAGGTGATTAGGCTGTAGGCAACTATTTGACTAAGTATTTATTAAGAGCGAAAATAGTTCCGATTAAGATTATCAGAGATACTGTCACAATTATTCCTATTGTTTGCTGCGAGCCAAAAATATCTATCAACTTGATATTTGGGTCTGAATAGAATTGGGATGTGATGAATGCAATCGAATTGTTGATTATATGCATTATTATAGTTGGCAGAATACTACCTGTACGATATACAATCCACCCAAATAAGACACCCATCAGCAATGCGTGTGGGGTTTGTGCTGGGTTGAAATGTACTAATGCAAAAAGACAAGCTGAAATAATTATTGCCCACCAATGCTTGCCTTGCAGTTTATCCCAGTTGAATAAAGCTTTAAGTATTGCACCACGAAATACGATTTCTTCTACTATCGGGCCTATCAGGGCAACTGCAATATAGCCTAATGGGCCTTGCAGCATAGCCATAAGTTCATTCTCCATGTTATTATGCAGTTCCGGCATTCTGTCTTGTAAAAAAACTGACGGAACAAGCATCGAAACTGCGGCAATGGCACATAGCATAATATCTTTCCACGGATTGGTTTTTATATATTCGGTAGAAAATCTTATGAATTTGAATCCTATAAATACAGCTAATAGTACGATATCTGAAATTAGCGATATTACTACAATATTACTATAATGGAGCAAGCGTGCCCACACACCAACAACAGTGGATGTGCAAATAAAGATTATAAGAAATAGAAAAGCTTTTTTCATATTTATTTTCCAATTACTATCGTCTTCTTGGCCTGAGAATAGAATGGTTCACGTTCTGAAAGCTGATTTTTGATGAAGGTCTTCAGCTGACCAGGAGTCATACCTTTAAGTAGCGGCCTTTCGTTCTTGCTGTTTACAAGATGGTTGAAAATATATTCTGTATCTGCTTTCAGATAGATGGTTTCAGCCTGCCTGTTCATATAGTCCATATTATCGAAATAACATGGCGTTCCACCACCACAACTGATAACCACATTTTCAAATTCTGCCACTTCATGCAGCATCTCACGCTCAATTTTCCTGAAAGCTTCAGATCCCAATTCATTAAAAAGCTGCGCGATACTTTTTCTTCTTCGTGTGGAAATATACCAATCTAAATCATAAAAAGTTAAGCCAAGGTCTTCGGCAAGTTGCCTCCCGTATGTGGTCTTGCCAACACCCATATAGCCTATTATGATGATACGAGTCATTTCCGTGCATCATTTATGACTTTCATGCATTGTTCCAATGTGAGTTCAGTAGCTTTGCTTTGTAATGCCTTTGTAAGTTTATAGTTCTTACCATTGTATGCCAGATATGAACCATAGCGCCCATTCATGACTTTGAGGTTAGGTTCTTCATCAAAGACTTTAATTTGCTTTTGCGCTTCAGCAGAACGATTTTCTTTAATCATCGCCACCGCTGTGTCGTGAGCAATAGTCAAAGGATCCTCATGTTTAGGAAGAGTTACATATTTTTTATTGTGCAGAAGGTAAGCACCAAAACGTCCTGTTCCGACAATAATCTGGCTACCTTCAAATTCGCCTAATTCTCTTGGCAGTTTGAATAGCTCAAGTACCTCATCCAACGTTACTGTCTCAATTCCATATTCCTTTGGTAATTGGGCAAAACGAGGTTTTTCCTTATCCTCAGCACTACCGATCTGTGCAAGCGGACCGAAACGGCCTATTTTCACAAAGACAGGTTTTCCTGATTTAGGATCTATACCAACTTGGCGTTCACCAATTTTATGTTCCGATTTTATATTAAGTGTCTTTTTCAGTTCTGGTTCGAAACCAGTATAGAAATCTTTAATCATTTTCTGCCATTTTGCATCGCCTTCTGCAATCTTGTCAAATTCTGCTTCGACTGTTGCGGTGAAATTGTAGTCCATGATATCTGGAAAACATCGCATCAGGAAATCATTGACAATAGTTCCAATGTCGGTAGGAGTAAGCTTTTTCTTGTCCGAGCCAATGATTTCTTTCTTTGTTGACTGTTTGATATTGTTTCCCTTAAGCTTGAGTACTGAAATTTGCTTTTCTTCGCCTTTCTTGTCGCATCGCACTACATATTCACGCTGCTGAATGGTCGTGATTGTTGGTGCGTAAGTTGAAGGGCGACCAATACCTAATTCTTCAAGTTTATGAACCAAACTTGCTTCTGTATATCTTGATGGAGGTTGGGTGTATCGTTCCTTCGCTACAATTTCAGTGCGCAGAAGATTGTCACCAACCGACATTGCAGGGAATATCGACTGGTAATCTTCACCTTCCTCTTCGTCGGATGATTCTCGATAGACTTTCAGGAAACCTTCAAATTTAATAATCTCCCCATTTGCAATAAATTCTTCATTGCAGTTGCTTACCTTTATGCTGACGGTTGTTTTTTCAAGTTCGGCTTCTGCCATCTGTGAGGCAATGGTACGTTTCCATATCAGTTCATAAAGTTTCTTTTCTTGACCGGAACCATCAATTTCCGCATCGGTCATATAAGTAGGACGGATTGCCTCATGTGCCTCTTGCGCACCTTTTGAAGAAGTCTGGAACTGACGTGGGTGAGAATAATCTGAACCATAGAGTTCTGTTATGACTTGCTTGCTGCCACTCAGACATAATGTTGACAGATTTACGGAGTCGGTACGCATATAAGTAATCTTTCCACTTTCATACAGATGCTGTGCTACCATCATTGTCTGTTTCACTGTCATGCCCAACTTTCGTGATGCCTCCTGTTGCAATGTACTTGTTGTGAATGGTGGCGCAGGATAATGTTTTACAGGTTTTTTCTGGATGCTACCTATTGTAAATGTGGCATCTTTGCATTTTTCTAAAAAAGCCAAAGCTTGTTCCTCCGTCAGACGATTTGCCAGTTCGGCTTTAATCTCGGCACCATTTAAATCAAATAAGCCAGTAACACGATAATATGCTACCGATTTGAAAGTCTGTATTTCCCGTTCCTTTTCTACCAGCAGGCGCACAGCAACACTCTGAACACGTCCAGCTGAAAGCGATGGTTTTATTTTCTTCCAAAGAATAGGTGATAACTTAAAGCCAACAATTCTGTCGAGAACCCTGCGGGCTTGTTGAGCATAGACCAAATCCATATTCAGATGACGAGGGTTTTGTATGGCGTCAAGTATAGCATTCTTTGTGATTTCATGAAATACTATTCGGTTTGTAGTTTCTTTATCCAAACCCAAAACTTCACAAAGATGCCATGAAATAGCTTCTCCTTCACGATCTTCATCGGATGCTAACCAGATAGCATCTGCTGCCTTGGCGGCAACTTTCAAATCCTGTACTAATTTCGCCTTTTCTTTAGGAATTTCGTACTCAGGATTCATAGAATCTTCGTCTATACTTATTTCTTTTGATTTCAAGTCTCTTATATGTCCATAACTTGACATCACTTTGAAATCCTTACCGAGAAATTTTTCTATTGTCTTAGCCTTTGCAGGACTTTCTACTATTACTAAATTGCTTTGCATTCTTATTATTTATAGTATTCAATTTACACTCTGAAACTTACTATTATACCTATTTCTTTTGTTTCGGGGTGCAAAAGTATGAAAAGAAAATGAAATCTCAATAATAATTAGCTATTAAAACTACAGTATATTAATGTTATTTAACGTTTGCAAAATTCCACCACACCTATTATATATATAATATATAAATACCTAATACCGTATTTCACCGCAACATTTTTAACCATTCCCTCTACCTAAAAATTGCAGTTCTATGTTGAACTTGCGCAGGCACTATTGTCTCGTTAACCTTGACTTAAAAAAACTTAATTGTCAATTGTCAATTATCAATTATCAATTAAAAAACAAAGTTTTTTTCTTACCTTTGTGGCGAAATAATTTATAGGTATAGGCGTTTAGTGCGCACTAAAATTTGTTAATTTTAATATCATTTCAAAGATAATTCCTACCTTTGTGGTATGGAACGAAATATTTTCAAAGGCGTGAACTCTCTAAAGTTCTACAATCAGTTCAACTCTG
>JAZLKO010000056.1:0-14367 GCA_045597685.1 Prevotella sp. | reverse complement strand
TCTCCTGATGCCGATACTGTAATTCTGCAAATTCTTCTTTTGTCATAATAATAGCAGTTGTAGTTTTGTTGCAATATTGCGGCTGCAAAGGTACTACAGTTCTGCAACTGCTACAATGTGTAGTTGTATGAATGCTTACGGATTCGCTACCTGTAGTTTATCGAATGCTTACAAACATACAATGTAAAATATAAAAAACCGAAAGTTAGGGTCAGTAGTCAGAGTTCACTATAAAAAAGTGGAAGGCACATATTTACGCCTTCCACTTTTTTAGTTTATGTTTGCAATGTACTATTGTCCTGCAAGTGCATCAGCAAAGCCTGCGTAGGTGTGCTTGCGGTAGTAGTACTCATCCCAGAGTCCGATAGGTTCGCCAGCACGCCAGCCGCTGCCCTTTGGAGAGTCTGTTACACCCCATACACAAATACCCCATTGCTGGTTGGTTGGTACTTTTTCGAGGTAGTTCTTAACAATGAACTTGTAGTAGTTTGCCATTGCATGATGCTGCTCTTCGGTAACATTTTCAGTCATAATCTTGTTGCCAGCTTCATCAGTGATGCCCATGTCAAGCTCAGAGATACGAATCAACTTGCCTGTTGCTACGAGTGTGTCGAGCATTAGGAGGTAGTTCTTTTCATTATTAGCCTGAATCTGTGGGTTCATTGAATAAGTTACGTGCATCTGAGTTCCGATGCCGTCGATGACAACCTTTGGTTCGCCTTCAACGTCTCTTTCCCATTCTTTTACCAATGCAATGAGACCTCTGCACTTGTCAATGCTCCATTCAAGGTTGTAATCGTTGACAAAGAGTTTGGCATCCTTACCGTTTTCATGGCTGCGAACCATCTGTGCTGCGATGCGACCATAGTCTCTGCCAAGGTAGTCCTGCCAGTAGAAATTGTCGTCGCCACCTTCAACGTCGCCTGACTTGATTTCGTAAGGTGAGCCATCTGACATTGGTTCGTTTACGAGATCCCAAGCCTTCACCTTGTCACCTACTGCGTCCATCATGCCATTAATCCACTTGCCAAGAGCCCAGATGAGAGTGTCGCGCTTCTCTTCTGGAGTCAATGGAATAGTGCCGCCTGATTCTTTTTCAACCTGGAAACTGATATTATCGAAATAGTATTCAGTCTGAATCTTATTTTTTGCAAGGTTGAAAGCAATGGTCTGGAAATTGTCGGTCATAGCAGCAGAAGTGGTAACTTCCTTTTCAAAGTGCTGCCAGTCAGTAGTGAAATGAGGTGAGCCGATACATTCATAATGGATGTAACTTCCAGGTTCACTATGAGTCTGAGTGTCGGCATCGCTTTCGATGGATGCACGATAGTCGAAGCTAACCTTGATCTTTGTTCCTACCTTGATAGCATCTGGTACTCTGATGAATAACTGGGTAGCCCAGTCGTCCTGTTCTGCACCGTCAGCAGAGACAACCTTGAGAGCACGGCTGCCATCAACACCTACACCGTCAAAGATTGTAGGAGCGTGGACAGGACCTGTTGCAGGTTCGGTTACGAAGAAGTTGCTTACATTGTCGCCTTCGAGGTCGCCATTCTTAATCTGTTCTTCCCAATACTTGATGACTGGAGTATCGTTGACTTCTGTGTAGGCTACAATATTGTCGATCCAGAATGTTGTCTGAACCTTGTTCTTTGCAAGGTTGAATGCTATGGTCTGGAATGCGTCAGTCATACTACCGTCAGTAACGATGTCGGCTGAGAAGTGCTGCCAGTTTGGCTGCCATGTAGGATTACCTATACAAGCCCAGTGCACATAGTTTCCAGGAGTAGTGTGAGTCTGAGTATCGGAAGCTGCTTCCTTGTCGGACTTATAGTCGAATTCCACGTGCAGTTTAGTGCCAACTGCTAATGGACGAAGCAACTGGATAAAGAACTGAGTAGCCCAGTCGTCCTGACTTGCGCCATCAGCAGAGACAAGTTTCACACAGCGTGAACCGCCATATCCTTCGCCATCAACGATTACTGATGGGTGAGGACCGCCAGTTGTAGGCTCTGTTGTGAAGAAGCAACTTACATCGTCACCTTCCATATCGCCGTTAGTAACGAGCGTTTCAACTTTCTGCTTCTTGCCAACTTTGAAGCTTACATTGTCGAAGTAGAAATTAGTAGCTGTCTTGTTCTTTGCAAGGTTGAAAGCGATAGTCTGAAAGTCGTCAGTCCACTCTGGACCTGTTTCGCCTTCGAATACAAGGTGCTGCCACTGTGGTCCGAATGTCGGTGAACCAACACACTGCCAGTGGACATAATTACCTGGAGTTGTGTGAGCCTGAGTGTCGGAAGCAGCTTCCTTATCTGCCATGTAGTCAAATTCCACATGAATAGGTGTTCCTACTGGTATTGCTTCAGGAATCTTGATAAAGAATTGAGTAGCCCAGTCGTCCTGACTTGCACCATCAACAGAAGTCACTTTGACACCTCTTGAGCCATTCACACCTACGCCATCGTAGATGACAGATGGATTAGGACCGCCAGTTGTTGGTTCTGTTGTGTAGAAGCAACTTACATCGTCACCTTCCATGTTACCATTTGTGATAACTTCTGTCCATGTGATTACGTAGTCAGCCTTTTTCTTATGGAGATTCTTTGCCCTCATTTCAGGTTTTGCCTGAGGAACCACAATCTTCTTGTCGGCAAGCAGAGTTTTCAGATATTTTATGTTCTGCTGTGCATGCCATACGAGAGTATGACCATAGACGCTCTTTTCAGCATCGATAGCCTTTTCTGCAAATTCCTGTATTGGAGCAAAGTTCATGGAACCTTTATCGTCAACGATTGAAGCATACTTGAAAGAGTTGCCTGTCACAAGTTCTTCAAAGTTAGCGAGGTCGAGAGCATAGTCCAAACCTTGTGTGTTGAAAGAATTAGCGTCTGTAGCACCACCAAGTTTGAAGTTTGGATATTTTGCATGATCAACATATTCCTTCAGATCAGCATAGTCGTTCAAATACTCGTAAGCCTGACCACGTTCAGGTGCAGCAGTCTTATATGCTTTTTCATCGAAATAGTCTGCACATCCGATGAACGACCACATTAACGTTAATGATAACGCATAAAATAATACTTTTTTCATTTTTCTGGATTTTTAGACGTTAAACATTAATTACCATATTTAGAAGTGAATTCCTCAGTCATGATACCACGTCCTTGCCATACGAGAGTATCCTTGGTTACAACGTCTGCATCAGGGAATGTAATCTTATAGTCAAGGATGAGACGGTCACGGTCTTTATTGTTCCATGACTTCAGTTCTGCCTTGTCCTGATATTCTCCAGAACCAGAAGCGGTAACGTTAGGAGTAGTAGAAGCGATGTCTGTAACCTTGCCATTGTCGTCGAAAGTTACGACCAGGTTGCAGGTGAGAGGTTCCATTCCCTCGATAGCAACTGTAACAGGATAGTTGATCTTTTTCAGTGCAACGGTAGTAACATTGCTGATAACCTCGTCTTTTTCCACAGAAGCTCCATGGCGTATAATCTGATGTGATTTTCCACCAATTGTTACATTGTCAACACCGCGACGGCAATAGTTTGCATCGTATTTGCTGATGTATTTCACAAGATAGAGCACGTAATCCTGTGGAGCAACATTCCAGCGTGCATAGTTGGTGCGCTGAGGTGTTTCACCTTCAAGAAGAGGAGTTCCAGAAAGGATAGCAACAGGATCGCCAGATACTTGCTTGTTGATTACGAGAGGAATTACGTATGTGTTAGCTACAGATGCAGGGTCGTCAAAGAACTTATCTGTAAGTGTCACTTTGACGCCTGCTTTCAGTCCCTGGTATGTAACATGCTGAGTGTCGCTGTTGTCATCACCAAGAATATAGTAGTCGCGAGGCATTGGCTTTACTGCGTAAGGAGCAGCAACGTCAAAATATACATTGTTTGTCAGACTATTATCAACTGTAACTTCCAAAGTAGTGTTTCTGCCGCTTATAGTACCACCCATTGTTGAATAAATGATGCATTGGTGCATATTGTCCAGACTGGTGTCGTATTCGTCTTCACCCATAACGAGTGTGCGGACAGGATTCTGGTATGCATAATAAACGGTTGCAATACCATCAGGATTGTCGTATTCCACATCGCCGTTTTTACAACTTGTAAAAGCGAGTGAAATAAGTCCGGATAAAGCTACTAAAAAAATCTTTTTCATATTTCTTTATGTTTTTTTATTGGTTGTTTCCTAATCTACTAATATTATTGCCATCCATCATTTTGCAGCAGATTGCTCCACTTCAAAGTTTCAGAATAAGGAATAGGACCATAAATCATGTGAGACTGATAATTGCTGGTTTCAACATCGATAGGCTCATAGATGAGTTTGCCTTCTGTATCATAGTAGATTTTCATACCTTTGATTGTTTCCTTCAATTTGTCAGTCAGGTTCCAACGGCGGAGATCATAGAAACGATGTCCTTCGAAGCAAAGTTCAATACGGCGTTCGTTGCGGATGAGTTCACGCATCTTATCCTTATCGTTCTTAATACTCTCAAGGTACATGTCGTTCTCGATACCACCACGATGGCGGATTGCTTTGACTACGTCGTAAGCAGAACCACAACCTCCCTGTGTTGCTGTAGGACCGTAAGCTTCATTGCAAGCTTCAGCATAGTCAAGGAAGATTTCTGTGTAACGGATACGTGCCACATAGTGCTTTGTATCTGTTGCAGGGTTCAGGTTGACATCAGAGCGCATAAGCTTGCGCAAATAGTAGCCTGTGCGTGTTGACTTCTTGTCTTCTTTGTTCAATCCGTCAAGACTCTCAGCATCAGCTCTTGTGCTGATGAAATCGTCTTTAGCACCTTGCTTTGTTCCATTATAGAGGATGTACAAGCCAAGACGTGGGTCACGGTTAGTGTATGGGTCTTGTGGCTCATACTTGTAACCGCTTGATGATGATGTTATAGGGCATCCGTCAATCATAGGGAATACGTCAACAAGGTTCTGAGTAGGGTTGGTGCGTCCGTTGCCAGAAATTGAAGGAGGGAAGTTGTCGCCTTCAAGTACATGATGATTCTGCATGTCGCCACGCCAGATGATTTCCTTTGAGTCGATGGCAGATGTCATGTTTTCTATTTCCTGAACGTTGCAGTACCAGGTGTTTCCTTGAGGGTCAAGACCTGCTACTCCGCCGATGTGTTTCAATACTACGGCAGCAGCTTGAGCAGCCTGATCCCAGGTGTAACCTGACATAGCGTATGCAGGACTTGCTGCAAGAGTGAGAATCTGAGCTTTCAGAGCTTCACAGATTTTCCCGTTGATGCGTCCATACATGTGGCTACCGAATGCTCTGTTGTATTCATCAATGGTTCCGCCATCGTAATGTCTGTGCATCTGGCTTACATTGGTGATGTTTTCATCCTGGTATCTGAGCAGTGAAATTGCATTGTCAAGGTCAGAAATGATGGCTTCTACACATTCAGCAAAAGTATTACGAGTTTGGTTGAAGTCAGTACCACCATCTTCAGAAGTGAGGTGGATAGGCACGCCTAAGAGTTGGCCATTAGCTATACCAGCATGAGCTCTGAGAAGGTGTATCATCTGGAGTGCTCTCATTCCGTAGGCCTCGCCTTTGAAATGGTCAATGTACATCTGATTCATGGAAGGTGAATCAGTCCATTTTACATTTTCAACATTTTCCAGCATGAGGTTGGCATACTGGATGCCATGATAGCGATTGTTCCATTGAGACATTGGGTCGTTGTTGGATGCCCATGTGCTACTCATCTTAGCAAAGTTGTTTGAAGGGTCGTTGCAGATAGCATCGTCCGTTGCATAGTCGGATTCAACTACTCCCTGATAGGAGTAAGGAAGCAGAGAATATGCAGAACCTATCAATCCCTGTGCGTATGTAGCATCTTTTGCTCTAACGGTAATGTCGCCTTGATTTTCAATAGCTGGAGAGAACAAATCATCACAAGCTGTAAGTGCTAAAGTTGAAACAAGCACTAACATTATTGATTTAATATTTATATTTTTCATAATTTCTTTCATTTTTAATTATTACGTCATTAATTAAAAACTAACTTTAGCACCGAGATTGTAGAATCTTGTCTGAGGTTCTGAACCAACGTTCATCTCAAGAATCTTCTTTTCTTTCGCAAATGTTACAAGGTTGCTTCCGCTTACATAGACTGAAAGTCCGCTAACCCACTTGTTTGTGAACCATTTTGCAGGCATGTCGTATGTAATCTGTACCTTAGCGAGGTCAAATCTGTCGTTCTTGTACAACCAGAATGTAGAAGTCTGCTCGTTGTTACTTGCATCGAGAGTTGTCAGACGTGGGTAGGTTGCCTTAGCTGCTGTTTCAGGAGTCCAGGCATCGCGTACGACTACAGAATACTTGTCGTCGCCAGAAATCCACCAGTAGTCATTGTTCTTAATGGCCTTAGCTCCAAATCCGCCTGTGCAGAGAACAAAGAGGGTGAAGTCTTTGTATTTTGCAGTCAGGTTGAAACCAAGTGTAAATGGACTTCCATACCAACCAGCCTTACCAAGGTCAATCTGGTCTTTTGAGTCAATCACACCGTCACCATTCTGGTCTTTGTACTTGAGGTCACCAGGTTTGATGTTGGTACTGAATTTCTGTGCAGGTGAGTTGTCAATGTCAGCCTGATCTTTGTAGAATCCTAAGCATTCATAACCCCATATTGCATCAAGTGCATGTCCCTGGCGTTTCTGATATTCGTCAGTGTATTGAGTGTCATCACGCTTTGAAGCCTTTGTGTTGTAGTATGTACCACTTACACCAGCCTTCAGAGAGAAGTCGTTCCATTTCTTCTGATAATATACAGAGAAATCAAGACCTGTGCGTGTGTCGGCATCATGGTTGATACTTGTGAAGAATGATGAGTTAGGATAATAAACTGAGAAGTAAGATGGGAACAGGTTGGTTGCTGTAATAATCTTACCGTCAAGCTTGCTTGTGAAGAATGATACGTCGGCTGTCAACATATTATTGAAGAGAGCAGCCTTCAGGTTGATTGAGAATTCCTTGCGTTTCAGGAATGTGAGGTCAGGGTTGGAACCACGCTCAGAGATTGTTGGGTTAAGAGAAACTCCTTCTCTCCATCCCCACCATGTTTCCTTATCCTGTACGTAGGAACCTTTGTGCAAGTAGTAGCCATCTACTCCGTAGTCTGTATTCAGGATGCTTGCACTTGCACTCAGGGTCAGGTCGTTGAAGATTGAGCCCTTCATGAAGTTTTCCTTTGCAATGTTCCATCCTAAAGATGCTGATGGAGAGAATGCCTCACGATGACCTTCTGCAAAACGTGCCGAGTGGACGATTGCACCAGAGAAGTTTGCAAAGTAGCGTTGTGCATAGTTGTATGCTGCCATGAAACCGAAGTTGGCATTGCTGATTCTGTGGTATTCGCCAGAGAGTGTCTGCTGATAGCCATTAATCAGTGCCATTGCGCTAACATTGTGAACGCTATTGAATGTGCGGTTGTAATCCAGATGTGCGTTGAATGCGATAACCTGGTCGTCATCACTATTGCTTACATTCTGCACACCAGACTTCTTGTCCTGGGTTTCGTTTGCATTCAGACCAACGATAACATCGTGTCCCTGATAGTTTGCCCATGTAGGCTGGAATGTAGCATATTCATTGTTGAAACTTGTTGAATAACTTGTGTTATAGTCAAGTGCAAACTGTGTGTGGAATGAAAGTCCTTTCAGGATTTTGTCGAGTTGGAAGTTCAAAGCCATGTCGAACTGGAACTGACGGCTTGTCCATTTTGACTTTCCTGCTGCATAATAGTCGGCAATGACGTTTGTCTTGTCGCTCAGAGTTCCACCGAGTATGCTTCCGTTGATAATGTTCTGTGATGCATTTGCTATAGCGAGAGCACCAACAGCATTAGGGTCGATGAATTCTATAGGAAGAAGTGGGGATACACGATTAGGACGCATTGTTGCTGCTGATTCCCAGAAGTTAGCACCTGCTGGTGACTTCTGGTCGTAGAAGCTTACGTTTGCGTCAACTACTGCAGTAATCCAATCGTTAAGGGTAAAGTCAACATTACCTCTTACATTGAAGCGCTGTGTGTAGTCGTTCTTTGCTTCACCAAAGTTGATGAGGTCGCCCAAACGATAGTAACCTACATTTGCATAATACTTTGCCAGTTTGCCACCACCAGAAATTTCAGCGGTTGCGTCTGTGCGGTTGTATGCTTTCTTTATGTAATCAGAAGAATAGAGATTTACGTTAGGGTAGCGGTATGGGTTCAAACCACTGCTGTAATTATAAATATCCTGTTCTGAGTACAGAGAAGCCAAACCATCGTTGGCACGTGCCTGGTTATAGTATGTCATGTATTCTGCACTTCCTAAATAGTCAGGAAAACGTTTTGCTACGTTCCAACCGGTATTTGCACGTACATCAATTTTCATTTTGCCTTCTGTACCACGTTTTGTGGTAATCAGAATCACACCTTTCGCACCACGGCTGCCATAAAGAACAACAGCTTGAGCACCTTTCAGGAGTGAGATGTGTGCTATTTCGTCTGGCTTTACATTATTTATGTCGCGAGGAATACCGTCAATAAGGACGAGTGCGTCATCCATGCCCCATAAAGAAGCACCATTGTAACCGCCTACATATCCTTGCAGATTATCGGCTGCGTATGTGTTGTAATTCTTATTGCTGAGTTCTTGCATGTTGATTGTGGAAACACCACCGAGTGTCTCGTTTAATGCTCCTTGTCCGAACAGAACAGGTGCTTCTTTTGCAAAATCAATAGAATCCAACTCCTGTGCGTAACAGCTGAAGCCTAAAGCTAATGCTGCTGCAAATAATATAGTCTTTTTCATATATTTTGTCATTTTCATTGTTCTATTGTTCTCTGTTATTACCATCCTGGATTCTGTTCATATTCTTCATACAAATAGATTTCGCTGTCTGGAAGAGGGAACCAGTAGTGCTGTGGACCGAACTGACGGGTAAGAATTTCTTGAAGACCCCAACCTGTTACTCTGGCTTCGCTTGGTTCGTTATTCTTGAACCAGTCGGCTGATTCGCCACGATAGAATACTTGAGTAGATTTAGTAGTATAAGGTGCTACTGTCAGAAGCAGCCAGCGCTGCAGGTCTTGCCAGCGGAAACCTTCAAATGCGAGTTCGCAAGCACGTTCACGACGAACTTCGTCCATGAATGCATGGTCGTTAGCCAATAAAGCTTCACTGACGTGTCCGCAACCTACGCGGTCGCGCAGTACGTTGATTGCAGCAACTGCATTCTTACTGTAGGTAGATGCTTTTGCATTTGCTCCGCCAAATGCTGCACATGCTTCAGCATACATCAGATAAACATCTGCCAAACGCAGATAAGGAAGATATGCCTGCAATGAACCTGCCCATTCGTATGCCTTGTCAAACTTGTTGCAAGTGTGAGGAATGAGCTTCTGGGTGTAGTATCCTGTACGGCTGCCAGCATTGTCGTCACGAGTGTAACCACCTGTGTATAATCCGCAATACTGCTGTCTGAAGGCAGCGTCTGTACTTGGAATATCTGTATCTACGTATCTGCAACCATCATAAATAATGTCGTGATAGAAACGTGGGTCACGGTTCTGGAATGGATGTGTTGGGTCAAAACTGCCACCTTTTTCTATTGTGTTAGGAACAAGTTGTTTGTTCTCTATGATGTAAGCAGGAGTTCCGTCTGCCATACCGTATGCATAGTCAACGTAGTTGGCTGTAGGCTGATGGATAATCTTGTCGTGTTCAACAAGACCGTCAATCTTTGTTCCCCAAGTCTTTGCCATATTCCAGTTTGTACCATTTACATCAGGAATAGGACCGCGCATCATAGCTTCGCAAGTACCTGGCATTTTCCAGTTCTGTCCTGTGGTATAGAAAATATCTGAAAAACAGGTAGTAGCATCGTCTGCTTTTGTGTGGTTGTAGATGTCGCTGTATTTAAATTCTGCAAGGTTGTATGGAGTTTCACCGCTTTCCACCAATGTAAGACATTCACCGAGGGCTTCAGCTGCTTTCTGTGCATACTCCTTATTATATTTATAAGTATTACCACTTTGAACAGCGTCCATTTCGGCACCGTTCTCCATAAGTGGAGATGCTGCCCACAGATAAATCTTGCCAAGATAAGCAAGTGCAACAGCCTTGTCAACGCGAAGGTCGTTCTTGCCTAAAGTTGCCTTTCCGACAACTGTCTGATCCCAGTTTGCAGGAAGCAGGTCAGCAGCTTTTCTGAAGTCTTCAGCACAGCTGTCAGCACACTCCTGGAAGCTCAGACGAGGGAATTTCATCTCTTCGGTTGGAGATAATGGTCTCTTTATGTAAGGGAAGCCTCCGAAGAACTGCATGAGTTCCTCGTACCACCATGCGCGGAAGAAATACAACTGACCTGCAATGAGGTTTCTTTCTTCCTGTGTGGCAACAACGAGCTTGTCGAGATTTGCCAATCCTACATTTGCCTTGCGGATGCAATACCATGAATGATGCCAAAGTGAATGATGGAATTTATCGGTTGAAGTAGGATTTACCTGCCGACCGCCACCAGCATCGTTTGGCCAAAGATAGTTCTGCTGGTAATATGAATACCAATAACGGTAGTCACCGAGATCAACATGATGAGTGAAGTGTGCATCACCTTCAATTGTGTTGAATATTTCGTCTTCACCCCAGTTGAAGTTTGTACACCAGTTGCAGCTTTCCTTATTAGGAATACAATTGTAGATTTCTTCCACGAAGCCCTGGAAATTCTTGAAGTTAATGAATGCAGTCTCTTCACCAACGGTTGAATCTGCTTCCTTGTCAAGATATTCCTTGCAACTTGTCAATGAAAAACCTAACAATAGCGTATAAAATAATATCTTTTTCATAATTTCTCAATGTTTTAAATTAGAATCCTACTCTCAAACCGAGATTGAAACGTTTTACTGTTGGGTAAGCTCCTAATGAACCACTGAAGAATTGGTTTACTTCACGGTCGTCAGGCATTCTTGTCCACAACCATAGGTTATTACCGCTAACAGAGAGTCTCAGGTAGTCGAAACCTGCGTTCTTCATCCATTTCTGTGAGAAAGTATAGGCTACCTCAACATTCTTCAAACGGATGTAGCTGCCATCGTAAAGATAGCGTGTGCCGTTTGCATAACTTGGAGTTGTTGCATAGCGTGAAGCTGGAAAATCTGCATTCGGATTGTCCTTGCTCCACCATGTACCAGTATTAAACACTGCGTTCAAGTGATACTGGAAGTCGGTCAAGGCTACTTCACGTGTTATGTTTGTAACGCCATAGAACTGTACGAATGCGCTGAATCCCTTCCATTCCCAACCGAGAGTTGCGCTGTATGTGTTCTGAGGAGTGCTGCTGTAGCCGTAAGGTGCTTGGTCTTTGTCGTCAATGACACCATCGCCATTGTAGTCAACGATGTAGTAGTCTCCAGGGAGACGCATGTTGTCGCTGCTGTTGTGCTTAGGGCTACCATAGATTTCATCGTATGTGTTCAGGAATCCATTGTCAATCCATGCTCTGTTCTGACCAATTGAATAGCCTGCCTGTTTCTGATAAGCAGGAAGCAGTTCGGCGTCGTCTTTCTTGTCAATTGTGTTCTTTGCATGAGTCATGTTCATTTCTGCCCAGAAACGCATCTTGTTTGCCAACACCTTATTAAAACGTAATGAGAGTTCGTAACCCTTTGTGGTTACTTCACCAAGGTTGGCAATAGGAGCATCCTGTCCGAAATAAATTGGCATACTGCGGTCGCTACCACCGACAAGAATGTCAACACGCTTGTCGCGGAAGAAATCAATGTTACCAACAAACATTCCACCAAGGAATGAGAAGTCAGCACCAATGTTCAGTTTCTTAACCTTTTCCCATTTTACGTCTGGGTTGCCCACTGACTGTTCGCGATACCACTGGTAAGGACTTTGTCCCTGTGATACGTCAAGACTTGACTGACCACCGAAAGCCCACTGGTTCATATAAATCCAACGCTGACCTACGTTGTCATCACCGATTTCACCGTAGCTACCACGAATCTTCAGCATGTCAACATATTTAGAAATTGGCTTCCACCATTTTTCTTCACTTACAAGCCATCCGATAGCTCCTGAGTTGAAGAATGCAAAACGGTTGTCGCTGCTGAACTTTTCACTTCCGTTGACAGCTCCGTTGTATTCTGCAAAGTAACGACCTGCGAAGTTGTAAGTCAAACGGAATACCCAGTCTTCACGATAATGAGGAATTTCACTACCTGTTGCATATTCCTGACGTGCAAACAATCCCATTGCTGTTACATCATGCAGACCGAATTTACGGCCGTAGTTCAACTGCAACTGATAGTTGAGGTTACGCTGTGTGCCCCAGTTGTTTACCTCACCTGCATGTATTACCCATGCGATAGGCTGTGAGTAGTCGAAACGTGCAGTTCCATCGAATGATGCCTTGTGAACTATTTCGCCTGTTTCAGGGTTGATGTATGTGAACTGAGGGTCGTTGTAAGCATCTTCAACACCACGGTTGACATCCTGGAATGTGTTGTCCCAAGAAATCATACCACGGAAATTCAAACCTTTTGTTACGAAGTCTAACTTCTGTTCCAAAACCAAGTCGGTATTGATTCTTGTTGTGGTAGTTGTTTTGCGACCACCCTGATAAATCATTGTAATTGAGTTAGGAACATTGGCATCATCTGGATAGTAACCGATGCTTCCGTCTGAATAAATAGGCATGAATACGTCTGGAGCTGCACTATAAATACTTGCCCAGTTACGTGCAAGGAAGTAGTCTGTATCTGCATTCAGGTTCCAAGGGTTAGACTTGCGACCAGAACTTCCAGCGAGGTTCAGTTTCAAAACTGTGCTCTTTGTAATGTTGAAATCGAGATTTGAACGTACGTTTACACGGTTGTAGTCATATCCTGACTTGTAACCACGTCCATTGTCGTACTGGCGGTAAAGGTCGCCTTCCTTCTGGAAATCGACACTTGCGAAATAGCGTACCGACTGTGTACCACCGCTTACGTTAACATTACCATTGTAAGACATTGCATGATTCTTGAACATTACATCCTGCCAATCTACGTTTGGATAGCGTTCACGCTGTTCAAGCGTTGTCTGATTGCGATAGTTTTCAATAAAGCTCATAGGCTTCATATCATCCCAAGAACCAGGACTTGCTGCCAACTCGTTTTCAATTGCGTTGTTGCGTGCAATGAGTGCATCGTAAGAATCTAGCTTGTTAGGCAGTTTGGAAACATACTTCATTGTCATGTTGAATGAAGCGTTAATCTTTGCCTTACCTTCTGTACCACGCTTTGTAGTAATCAGGATAACACCGTTTGCACCCTTCACACCATAAACGGCAGTTGCTGATGCGTCCTTCAGAACAGAAATGTTCTCTACTGAAGCCATATCGACACCGCTCATAGGGCGTTCGATACCATCAACGAGTACCAATGGTGCTGAATTGTTCCATGTTGAAGATCCACGGATAACAATTTGTGGCTCTTCTTCACCTGGCATACCTGATGAAGCTGTAGTGATGACACCAGGCAGATTACCTGTGAGGGCTGAACCTACGTCAGGTATTCCGACTGAACGTTCCAGCACTTTGCCAGAAGCCTGGGTGATAGCACCCACAACGCTGGCTTTTTTCTGCTGGCCGTAACCTACTACAATCACTTCATCCAATTGAGAGTTCTCCTTCAGCGTAATAGAAAACTTACGCTGCTTGCCAACACGAATTTCCTGGCTGTCCATACCTACGTAGGAAACAACAAGGGTTGTTGATTCAGAAGGAACCTTCAATGCAAAGTTACCGTCCAAATTTGTAACGGTACCTAATGAAGCATTTCCTTTCACAATCACAGAGACTCCAATGAGAGGCTCTCCGCTACTATCGACAACAGTACCAGTTACGCTGACTTGTGCATAACCGAATGCACAGAACGCAACCAGTGCCATAATTGCCATCGTAGCTCTCTTCAAAATTTGTCTTGAATGTTTCATAAATGACTTTTTGGTTAATAAATATTATAATAAAAACTTTTAAAAATTAGTAGTTCGGTGCAAAGTTATTGAAAAAAAAGTAAAAAAATCAAATTTTAATGAAAAAAATACCAATTAAAATATTTGTGTGCGCGCACAGAGTTTTTTTTTGATTTTTGTCAACTTGAACATTAACCGATAATTGAATTTTATGCGCAAATAAACTTGCTTATCTTTCCCTACCTAAAGTTTCGCACACCCTGTATTACATGGGATGTTGCATGAGCTGATAGGCTAATTAATTGATTATCAGCTGGTGTTTATAAATATTAATTAATTTAGGCAGCCTCGCTATCTCGTTGATTTTCAGAATCCATGGCTTC
>JAZLKO010000055.1:0-2511 GCA_045597685.1 Prevotella sp. | reverse complement strand
ATTATTTTATAAACAAATTAAAAATTTTTAGACAAATGAAAAATGAAAGAGATTATAGAGACGATGAGTCAATGGGACTCAACGCAGAAAACGATAATGTTGATAATGTTCTTGATGTTGATAGTGACAACATGGGCATTGGTGAACGAAATCAAGGAGAACAACAAACTATGGAAACAGCAGAAGCAACAAAGGATGGATTGCAAGAGAAATTGCAAGTGTCTGAACAAAATCGGGCGGAAGCACCTAAACAAGTGAACCCAGATTTAGAGTCCGCGTTGCATAAGCTATCAACCTACGAATACAACGGTAAGAAGTTGGTTGATATTGCCGCCCGATGGGTTGATGTGTTCGGTGCACCTGCCGATGGGGAAACCATGAGCTATTACAGACGGATGTGCGTAAACATGCGCTACATCTGTAATAATCTGCCTGCTATCTTGGTGGCTTGCTTGCCTGAATTTAATCTTGATTATGACGCAAGATTTAAGATTGCAAGGGATTGCTGCAAGTATGTACTGAAGGACAAACTACCATTGGAGTTTTACAAGTTCCTTATCCGCAATGGCTTCAAAAAGAAGGTTGAACGCGAGGATGAAATAGCCTTTAAGGACAAATTGGATTTTTCCGCGAAGGAAGAGGATGAGCCAAAATTTCCAAAATTCCCTCCGGTGTTCGACATCTTCCAGTCAACATCACCTGAAGATTTTTGGGTTGCTCAAACCTATGTTGTGGAAGCTTGTTTGTCAACTTTGTTCACTGGACTAAAATCAACCTTCTTAGATGGAGTGGAAACGACAACAACATTTCATGGTGCTATCTTCGCACCTCAAAGCGTTGGAAAGTCATTCGCTGATAAGACCGTGAAGATACTCACTCAGCATCTTCGCAATCGTGACAGAAAGATTGACGACATGAAGATAGCCGAGCAGAGGAAATTAAAAGCATTGAAAGCGGCTGGAGTGAAAATAAAGGCTGACGAAATTGATATGAACAACTACCCAAAACGCATCATGCCACAGGTAACATCTGTCACCAATATGGCAGAATTGCAATATGATGCACAAGGGATGCACCAGTTCCATTTTGATACAGAATTAGACATGAGTCTGTACAACAAAGAAAAGAACAAATGGAATACCCTGTATCGTAAGAATTGGGACAATGCAGAATATTCACAAGGCTTCAAATCAGAGCTGTCTTTCAGTGGTGGAATCCATTTGCACATTAATGTTCTCCAATGTGGAACACCTAACCAGGTGCGGAGGTATTACGACAATCCAGAAAACGGTTTGATAACCCGTGTTCATTTCTGTGAAATCAGGAATCAAGAGTTTACTCCGTTCCACATAATTCAGTCACCAACTGAGGAGCAAATGGCGTATATCAAGAAGGTCATTGACTTTTCTGATAAGTTGACTTATGCAGATGATGAGTTTATGGTGGCAAAGGACAGGACTGATATCACGCAGGATTTGATGTTTCTGGAAAAGCCGATAAAAGACTTCTGGGAAAGGACTCTCAAACAAGCAGCCAGCACAGCAAACAACGGACTTGATACCTTGCGTAGGCGTGAAGGAATGAAGATGTGGCGATTGGCAATGTGTTGCTGGGGTGCATATCTCGGTCAGTTGAACGACAAGCGCAGAAAGATAATCACTGACTTTGTGTTATGGAGAGCAGAGCAAGATTTGAAAACATCTTTGTCATTGTTTGGTGAACAGATCCAAGCACTGCACGGGCAGCCAACGATTAAATTTATGCCGCTTTACACAATGCTCAACGATGAATTTACGGCTGACGAACTTGAGGAAGCAGCCGGCAGCCTTAATTACAATACACCAGCAAGGTTAATTGTTCATGCGTGGACGAAGCGCGGAGCAATTGAGAAGTCGAGCAAAAAGAAATATAGAAAAATTTTGAAGATATGCAGCAAGATAAATCGATAGAACATGCTAATGATTTGGTGCTATGGAATTACTACAGGGACAAGGCGACTGGGCGCGTATTCAGCATTCGCGAAGCAGATTGCAATAGGTTTGTTGGAGTGCAATGCTTTTGCAAATCAGCAAAGGATTGTGCGGTGCTGAAACCGTACCAGTTGAAAGAGTTAAACCTTGAACTCTATGCCACAAATTTCAAAAAAGCATTCAACCGCTATTGGCGCGAGAATAGGCAGCGGCTGATTTTAGAGAACAAGGCAGAGATTGCTGGAGTAAAATTACCCGAAAACTTTTTTGAATATGAATGAAATAGATAAAGCATGGAAAGAGCATTTAGAGTTGTCCGATAAACTCGATGCCATGAAGAGAGCTAATAAGGCTAAGAAGCAAGCAAAGCCCGATAAAGATGCGTTCCGTAAAGCAAAGCTGAATTGTATGCCTGACAGGCTACGCGGTTTAATGGTTCAAGTTGAAACGTTTGCACAATATGCTATCCAAATATCAAAGAAATATAATGAGTCAATGGATTTACTGGAAGCTGCAACATACGTAGTTGACCATGGCAACA
>JAZLKO010000054.1:0-2985 GCA_045597685.1 Prevotella sp. | reverse complement strand
GCATAATGGAAGAACTTGATCCACTACTTCACAGCCAACTTCGACTTGCTATCATGTCCCTCCTGTTGAGCGTGGATGAAGCCGATTTCGTCTACCTCAAGGAAAACACGGAATCATCAGCAGGCAACCTCAGTGTTCAGCTAGATAAACTGGCCTCTGCTGGATATATTGAAAAGGTCACGGAGGGTTCGGGCGCCAAGTCGCGCACAATCTGCCGGATGACGGATGTCGGCCATGCCGCGATGCAAAAGTACGTCAATGCATTGAAAACATATTTCAGCGCCTTAAAATAACCAAGGAATATTTGTGTATGATACAAAGGCCGTCTGGATGCTCAGGCATTCCGGCAGCCTTGTTATTTTGCAAATTGTGTTGATCCGATTGACAGATGCAAAAACTCAAAACGATTATCTACGATTTCTAATACAAATAACTACGAAAAAGTTTCGTAATTAGAAAAACATCATTATCTTTGCTTCCGGAACCAAGTCTTGAAATGATATGAAACAGAAACTGACAGCAAAAGAAGAAGAGATAATGAAGATATTTTGGCAGAAGGGCGAACTGTGCATCCGTGATCTTGTGGACGGGATGGATGGTCCGAAACCAGCATATACGACCGTCTCCAGACAGGTGGGTTTCCTTGAGGAAAAAGGGTTCCTGACCAGAAGGCCGATAGCGAACATTTTCCTTTACAAGGCAGCTGTTAGTGAGAGCGAGTACCACGGCATAACTATCAATGATGTTGTGGATAAATATTACAACAGCTCTTATTCCAAATTGGTGCTTCAGTTCGTTAATGATGAAAAGATGAATCTTGACGAGCTAAAGGAGATTATCAGTATTATTGAAGGCAAGTAACCATGTTTAGTTTTGTCATATACGAATTGAAGGTTGCGGTTATTATGACCGTATTCTACCTGTTCTATCGTGTGATGTTGAGCAGGGAGACACTTCATAGGCTCAACCGGGCTGTTCTTATGGCTACTGTGCTGGTTTCATTCGTGTTGCCATTCTGCGTTATTACAATTCATAGGACGGTTGAAGTTTCTGACACGTTGGAAACTATCAACAACCAGCCAATAACCGATACTTTTCTTTGGCCTAGCGTGAATGCTGATGCTATGATGATTAGGCCGGGCGCATGTTGGTGGAAAGTGATTCTGATAACAATTTACCTGGTTGGTGTTGCATGGATACTGACCAAAACAATACGCGAACTGGTTTCCGTCAGGAGAGTAATTCGTCAAGGTGAACAACATCTGCAGGAAGATGGGAGCGTAGTAGTGATCCTGGATAAGGAGGTTTCACCATTCAGTTGGATGAAATGGATTGTCCTTTCTCGCCAAGATTATGAAAGTGGCAACAGACATATCCTGATGCATGAGAAGGCTCATATCAAATTGGGGCACGCCTGGGATGTGCTCATTATTGACCTTCTGTCTTCCATGCAATGGTTCAACCCGGCGATGTGGTACCTGCGTTCGGACCTTCGCGCTATCTTCGAATACGAGGCTGACGACGCTGTGCTGCGCCAAGGAGCCAATATAAAGGAATATCAATACTCACTAATAAGAAAAGCTGTTAGTGCGAGCGGCTACTCTATCACTAACAGCTTTAATCACAGTATCCTAAAAAATCGTATTAATATGATGTCAAAGTCAAAATCTGCGGTGTCCAGAGGGCTGAGAGCCTTCTACATCCTTCCGCTTCTGGCTGCGGCCCTGGCATGCAATGCCAAAACGAAAACCGAGTACAAAGTTAATGAAAGTCAGGAGATCTCAACATCATCTGACGTTGATGTTTCTCAAGCAGTCATTTCCATCAGGAAAGATAGTTCTGGAGATGCATTCTTGTATGTCAATGACAAGAGGGTTTCGCTCGATGAAATCGGAGCTGAAGTTAAGGTTGTACTTGACGGAGTCGAGTTTCCAATGGTAACAATTCAATCCGAACCTGATATTAATATGGGCTGTATTGCGGATATCAAGAATGAACTGCGCAAGGTTAATGTGTTGAAGATCTGTTATGACATCCCTGGGAATAGCAGTGTAACAAGGAGGCTTCCTCCTACTCCTGAATATGCTTCCGAGAATGGCGTTAAGGTAATTTCCTCACCGAATAATAACTCTGCAAACATTCATCGTGTTTTCCTCAATAGTCTCGGTCGTATAATGATAGATTCTGAAATCGTTGAAGTCTCAGCACTGGAGAGCAGATTGAAAAAAATTGTCGAAGAACAAGGTGTTGTGGGGAACAGCAATAAACTTCTGGTGTTCCTTCTGACGCATGACAGGGCAACACCTGCAGGAAAATATGTTGCAGTGCATGATATCTTTTCCAAAGTTTACCAGGATGTCCGGGCGGATTATGCTGTGAAGAAATATGGAAAATCAATTGGAAGTCTTCCAGAAGAACAATATCAAGCAATCTTGAAGGACATTCCATTGAGTGTGATGGAAGTCGAATAACACAAAAGTGGTCGATACAATTACACCTGCAGCCCCCTGCAGGTGTTTGCATTTTCTAGGGTCAAAATGGGGCATTTTTTGGGCCACTATTTACGAAAAATGGCCCTGAGATAACTCGGAGCCACATATCAGCGGAGAGGACGAGAAATGTAAATATATAACAGCATCCGTTGAGTGGCTACAGAAAGCATTAAATATCAATGCTATTTTGTGCTCGCATGTGTTGGAATTTACATGAAATTGTCACATTTTTGTCACACAAATAATGAATCGAGTGACAAAATGATGCTCAAACACCATATCTCATTCAAGCTTCGCCCTTACGGAAGCAAACCCGCTTATCAGATCCAGATGCACGCCACGTTCAATGGTCTGCGCCTTAGGTTTTCCACAGGTTGTCAGGTGGAAGACCTTTCATCCTGGGATGCAGGCAGTGAGTCTGTTAAGCCAGACTACAAAGGCCCAAAAGGAGAAACGGCTCTCACCATCAATAACACCCTTCGAAATTGCAGAG
>JAZLKO010000053.1:0-3568 GCA_045597685.1 Prevotella sp. | reverse complement strand
AAAAGTTTCCTTAAACCATACTGAAAATCAGCGAGTTAGCGAATTTGCGGCGAAAAACGTGCAAAATCGGTGAAAACGCATGTAATTTATGTAATTTGTGTCATTTTTTAACACTTTTGACTGCATGGAAATATCGACGCGCCATAATAAAAAAATCACATTACCAAGAAAAAACATTACGATGTTTCATTGAAACGTTGCGATGTTTACTAAAGCACTCTGGCTGCTGGTTCGACTGGCTCACCACAGGTTTCTGACTCTGACTGCTGACTCGCATTGTGATGTATTAAAAAATCATAATTATCAATTATCAATTGTCAATTGTCAATTAAAAAACAAAGTTTTATTTTATCTTTGCGCTGTGATTGTAATAGCTTAGCAGAAGATAGAAAATAAATCCGCATAAATTTCAAACTAAATACAAACTATGGCAAACGTCTCATGACACAATTGCCATTTCCAATCAAGGTTTGGCATCAAATGGCAATAAGCCGTACTGCAATTCTGTATTATCACATACTTTGCTAATACCTCCATCTTCATTATCGAACAGGTCAAGCTGTCCTGACGATTCCAATGTCTTGAAGTCAACAATGTGTCGCTTCAAGTCAGCTTTCACCCCCACATTATCCAGTTCCTCACGCCTTGCCTTGCCCATCTGGCAGAATTCTTCCGATTGTTCTATGCCGGCAAATCTGCGGTCGCATAGATTGGCGGCAATACCTGTCGTTGAACTTCCGCTGAATGGATCAAGAATCCAGTCGCCCTTATCGGTACAAGAGAGGATGATGCGCGTCAGTACTGACAGGGGCTTCTGCGTAGGGTGCTTGCCGCACGACTTCTCCCAACGCCCTATGGCTGGCAGTCGCCACACATCCGTCATCTGCTTGTTGCTATTGAGTTGCTTCATCAGCTCGTAGTTGTACTTGTGAGCCACCTTCTCACATTTCCTTGCCCAGATAATGAACTCGGTGGAGTAAGTGAAGAAACGGCACGAGATGTTGACGGGTGGATTGGTCTTCTGCCACGTTATCACGTTCAGTATCTTGTAGCCAAGTTCCGTTAGACAGTTAGCCACGGAGAAGATGTTGTGGTATGTTCCTGAAATCCAGATGGTGCCATTGTCCTTCAGTTTGTCGCGGCACAACCTGAGCCACTCCATGTTGAACTCCTTCATCTCCTCTGGAGTCTTGCCTTTGTCCCATTCGCCTTTGTCCACGCACACCACCTTTCCGCTCTGCAGGCTTATTCCGCCATTGCTGAGGAAGTAAGGAGGGTCGGCAAATATCATGTCGAACTGGTGTGAGAACATAGGCAGAAGTTTGAAACAATCGCCATGAGCAAGAATAAAGTTGTAGTACTTGCAATACGGATGCGACAAGGCATCCGGCTTTTCTGATTCGTTTTCTTTAATCATGAAATCCGCTGTTTTTGCACGTTCGCAACCATTCTGTTTTCGGGTTGTTTTTGGGCTAAAAAAATGTGGACGTTTCCTATCCACATTCTAAGGCCCTGGAAATCGCCCGTATAATGAATAAGTCGCGCCCACAAGTGTACAGCGGGTACGTGTCCTTACTCAGCATTATACTTTCTTGAATTTTCCAGGTTCTAGAATGTACCGAATAATTACCAACGTAGAGTTTATACTATGTTATTTCTTTGTTATGCTTCGATATTATTGAGTTTTAATGAGTCCCTATATAATTTTAAGTCAAAGAACATCTGTCGAGTTGAATCCAATGCATCAAGCATTGTGAAGTACTCAAAGTCATTCTTTTTGTAAAATTCAGTTGCCTTTGCATATGCATCAACCGTAAGGAATCTGCACCCTGCTATTGACGTGAAGATTAAAGATGTTTTTATAAAGTCCATTATTTGCGAGCCCAAACCACATTTTGCGTATTCTTCGGAAACAGCCAAACGTCCAATCTTCATGCATGGGTAGGTTTTGCGTCTTTTGCGATTAACGATATGACGATTTATCCTATTCCAGATGCTCTTGTTAATTGGGGCGTACGCCACCCTGTCATTCAGAATAGTGTAATACGCAACAGTCTTGTTTGCTTTGGGGTCAACAAATAAGTATGTCACCGACATCATTTCTTCCATGCCTTCCTTTGCATCTTCAATAAGAAACGCATTCAGGTCATCGTCTTCGCAATGAAAAGGTGGAATTTCGAAGTCGGGAGACAATTTTATGTATTTCAATTCTGATAGTTCCATTGTCTTATACAGGGAAAGTAGCTATCGCCTTTATCGCTTCATAGTTGCGAATCATACGTTCGCATACTTCCTTGCTAAGTGGCTTAGGATTGGCTATCATCTGCTCAAAGCGACGTGCATCTGCACCGTAGAGCGTTGGAGTTTCTTTTATAGGTCTCGCCATAATTTTATTCGTTTTATAAAGTTTTGACTTGCAAATATACTAAATTTAAATCGCAATCAAGAAGTATTTGCCAGTTTTTAATTGTTTTTATTACAATTACGCATAAAATTGCTTTTTTTTAGATTTTGCCACTCAAAGCTTGCAATTCGCACATCGATGTGTACTGTTTCGAGATGATCTCATAGCTACGGAACAACACTCTGTCTTTGATGTCATGGAATATCGTTCTATCCATCACCTTGTTGAACTGCTCTTGGCGGTTTTCGGGAGCAACAATGATAAAACGAGAATGATAGTCTTGAAGGTCGCAGAATTTAGCCACAGAATTCTGAATATCCGTTGAATGCTCTACCTCGAAGAAGCTATCGGGCATCACTCTTCCGTTGAACCAAATCACATCTACAGTTCTTGCTCGTTTGAGGATGTCATCGCGTCCGAACGTAGGAATATCTACCGTTGTGCAAACATCCTTTAGCGGTGTTTCAAGGAACTTTCGATTTTGGTCTTGTGCCGGAACGTAAGTTGTGTAATGATTCATGTTTCCTATTGCGACTAACAATCCCTGGTAATAGCCATGAGTGAAAACATTCTCTGCCTTTGATTCTTTGCCCTTCAATGCAAACTTCTCAAGCACCTCGTCACGGCATTCTTCCAAAGCCCATAGTCCTGGCTGGATCTTGAAGATTTCTTTTGAATCTTGTACAATTCTTCGAATCGTTTCATTCGGCGTTTTTGTTGCCCACGTCTCAGTATCAACAAGATGATAAAGATTCCCAAGAGTAGCATAGCCTCCATTTGCTCGTAACGTGTCTATTACTTGCTGAGTTTGGGTATATTTCTTTGACATAATCAGTTCTTTTTGTGGTTTATACATACAATATTCGGTGTGCCGTTCTGCTCGTATATTGTATTCATTTTATTTTTGATTTAGTCAACTGTGGTTAACCAATTTTCGTGGCAAAGGTAGGAAAAATTTTTAATCTACCAAAAAAAATTATTACGATATTTCATTGAAACGTTACGATGTTTCAAAAAAAAGTATTATAGGTATAGGCGCTTAGTGCGCACTATTGATTTAATTGATTATAAGCGAGTTGGTTGATATTTTACCATTCTACGAAGGAGCACATCGAAGATTGTGTCCATCTGGTTTCGCCTGTTGTACCTGAAGTGGTACTCATC
>JAZLKO010000052.1:0-4524 GCA_045597685.1 Prevotella sp. | reverse complement strand
AACTCTCTGCCATATACTCCCTGCTGGACATAAACCCTCATCCACTCGGAAAGGTAAAATCTGTGGTGCACAAAAAATTACATCAAAAAAATCCGCCTCCTGAGAAACAGGGAGTTACATGACGGATAACTGCAATGTGGGATAGCTCAAAATATCACCCCTAATGTCACCCCTAATGTCACCTCTGGCAAGGGCGCATTAAGAGTCAAGAATATCCTTACGGAACTGATGGCCAACAGATATATAACAACCGATGAACTTGCCGTCAAGTTCAAGGTTTCATCCAGAACAATTACGCGCGACATCAATTCGTTGAGGGAAAACTTCACAATTGTCTGGGTACCACTTTCGAACACCAAAGGCTACTGGAAGGTTGAGCATAAGTAATGAAAAAGATATGACTGACAATACATTAAAATCGGGAATCCTTCTCAAGATGGAGAATACCGCATCAATCGTGTTCTCGGGCAGGGCAGCTTCAGCATCACGTAATAGAGTAGGGCATGAAGCTTGCTTCAATGCTATGCTAAGCCGCTGCCAATTAATGACAAAGTGTGCGTACAATGAGATAAATGTTGTCCAAATAAATATTGTCCAAATAACCAAATAAATGTTGTTCAAATAACCAAATATTGAAATATAAGTCAAATAAATAGATACGATTATGAAAACAAAAATTATTTTTATCCTCCTGTGCTTCCTGTCACTCAACGTGATGGGGCAGGGGATTATCACGCGAAACAAGTGCAAGACTTGTGGGCAGGTTATTTCGCGTTGCCCTTATAAAGGCAAGCATCCTGCAAAAACTAATCCAACTCCAACTCCTAAACCAAAACCAACCCCTAAACCAACCCCAAAGATTGAACCTCAACGGCAGAGGCTTTCTGCTACCTATCAGAACGGCACATTAAACGTTAATGGCGTTTCTTACAAGATGGTTTACGTCAGTGGCGGCACATTCCAGATGGGCGCAACGCCAGAGCAGGAAAACCCAGAGAGTGATGAAAAGCCAGTCCACAGTGTGACGTTAAGCAGTTATTACATAGGTGAAACAGAAGTCACCCAGGCTTTATGGGAGGCAGTGATGGGTAGCAATCCATCTAATTTCAAAGGCAGCAGCAATCCTGTAGAGGAGGTTTCTTGGAACGATTGTCAGGAATTCATCAGCAGGCTGAACTCCCTCACAGACCAAAGATTCCGCTTGCCGACCGAGGCAGAATGGGAATATGCCGCTCGTGGCGGCAATAAGAGCCGTGGCTATCAGTACAGCGGCAGCAATACGTTAGGAGATGTAGCATGGTATGATAATAATAGCGGCAGCAAGACACATATAGTAAAGAACAAGCAACCGAATGAATTGGGAATATACGATATGAGCGGTAACGTATGGGAATGGTGCCAAGACTGGGATGGAAGTTACAGCAGCAGTTCTCAGACAAATCCTACAGGTGCTTCAAGTGGGTCTAACCGCGTGAATCGTGGCGGCAGCTGGTACAACAATGCGAGGAGCTGCCGTGTTGCTTTTCGTATCAACAATACGCCTGGCTTCCGCAGCTACGACCTTGGCTTGCGTCTGGCTCTCTAAGTTTAATCTGCTATTGTTGTGCATCTGCTCATTTTGCAAATTCTAAGCTCAATAAAATTTTGATATTGAGTCCAAAGGTTAAAAGGAAAGGTGCAGGATGCACCTTGGAAAAGACCTTTGTACTTAATATCAAAATCATATTACTGGCATAGCCAGTCGAAAAAAATGAAATTATGCAAATAAAGATTTTCACTATTCCAATTGACGCAGAAGAAAACCTAACAGAAGAAATGAATCATTTTCTGCGTTCTCACAAAATTATCAATGTGAAAAGTGAGTTAGCACCTGCAGGCTCAAATAGTTGCTGGACATTCTGCGTAACCTATTTGCTTTCTGGGGCATCTGAGGAGCAAAGTGATGGAAAGCGCAGAAGTGGCAAAACTGACTATAAAGAGGTGCTTGAGCCAGATGCGTTTGAGCGATTCAGCCGTTTCCGAAAGATACGCAAGCAGATAGCAGAAGAGGAAGCGGTTCCTGCTTATGCCGTATTTACTGATGCAGAATTGGCAGAATTGGCAAATTTACCCGAACTGACAAAAGGAACAATGCAGAAAATTCCCAACATAGGGAAAAAGAAGGTGGAAAAATATGCAGATGCTTTCCTGTTGAATACATTTACTTTTGCCGATGAAACGAGTGGGAAACTTGATGCCCCAGATAGCGAATCTTGATAATCTATATTTGGCATATTGGAAAGCAATAAAAGGCAAGCAACGTAAGCAAGAAGTATTGCAGTTTGCTAAGCACTTTGATGACAATATTCGGGAAATGCAGCTGACGATAATTAATGGCACAATCAGCGTAGGAGATTATCGCTATTTCACTATTTATGATCCAAAGAAACGTACAATATGTGCTGCTCCGTTTCACAACAGAGTGTTGCAGCATGCAATCATGAATGTATGTCATAACTATTTCGACCGTACGCTGATAGACACAACATTTGCGACAAGAAGAGGAAAGGGTGTATATGCGGCTCTTGAAATGGCTATTGATACATTGTCACATTATAAATACTCGGTGAAACTTGATGTTCGTAAATACTATGATTCTATAGATCACAAAGTGTTGAAATGTATGCTCAAACGAATGTTTAAGGATGCAAAGCTTTTGAATCTGTTTGACAAGATAATTGACAGCTATTGCACAACGGAAGGTAAGGGATTGCCAATAGGTAACTTAACCAGTCAATATTTTGCCAATTTATATTTGTCAGGTCTGGATCATAAATCACAAGAAGAATGGAAAGCAGTCAAATATATAAGGTACATGGATGATATCCTCATAGGGGGAAATGATAGAAGTATGCTGAAAAACTGCATAACAAAAATGATTGAGTATTCGTCAAATGTATTGAAGTTGACTTTGAAACCACCAATATTCAAGAACTCAATATACGGACAGACATTCCTTGGGTACAAGGTATTGCCTTATCATTGCAAGCTATCGGGTAGAAGCAAGAAGCGATTTCGTAGTAAATTGCTGAAATATAATAAATTATTAGAAAACAGAATATGGACAGAAGGACAATATGCAGAACATATAGAACCTTTGATTTCTTTTGTTCGTCATGCAGATAGCAAGGCATTTCGTGAGGATTGCCTTTGTAAACAAAAGGTGGCAATTGAAGAGTGGGTCTAACCGCGTGAATCGTGGCGGCAGCTGGAACAACAATGCGAGGAACTGCCGTGTTGCTAATCGTAACAACAACACGCCTGGCAACCGCAACAACAACCTTGGTCTCCGCCTCGCCCTCTCCGAGCTTAGAATTTCAGAATGAGTGGATTCTCAAAGAATGGTTGTAAACAAATTGCTATCTTGAATGTATGTTACATTCGAAACAGGACTGCTTGACAGTCATAAGCGAAGACTTAGTAGGTGTATGGATTTACATTCGAAAAGCCTTCGCTTAACTATATTCTACATTTAGCCCACTGAAAGGAATTATCAGTGAGAAGTGAATAAGAATACCTATTTAGCTGCATTATTAATCGTATTTATTACCTATTCATCTACTATCTAAAATAGGAGGTAAATACGAGATAAATATGAGATATGCATGAGAAATGGCTGTTTTTTTAAGAATTTATCGTTTTTATTTGGTTAAATAAAAAAATAGTGTTACTTTTGCACGCAGACTTTTGCACGACTTTTGAGAAAAAGCAATATTTTATATATAAAGTAATTCAAACTTTCTTGGACGAGCCAAGCGACAAAGTCGATGACGCAAGCTCCAGTTGAATAATATATAGAACCTACCTAAAAAGAAACAGCAACATGAAGAGATTCAATACTGCTGGCACATGCCGCCCCAATGAGCACTATATGGTGGACATCACCGAACGTATAGAAATCATCCGCAAGATGATAGCCAATGGTGACTATTTCTGCATAAATCGAGGCAGACAGTATGGCAAGACAACGACACTGGAAGCCATAAGCAAACAACTTTCTGACGAATACTGTGTGTTCAAAATCAGTTTTGAAGGAATGGATGACATTGCTTTCGACAATGTGAGGACAACATGTGCTATTTTCCTAAAACTGTTGAAGAGAAGGGCTCGTACCGCAACCTCAAGCGAAGAAGTTAAGCAATATATAGACGAAGTAGTGCCAAGGAATCTGGAATCTATAACGGAATTTAATTTTGCCGATATCATTGCAGAAATGTGTTCTTTATCACCAAAGCCTATTGTCATTCTGATTGACGAGGTGGATCAAGCTGGTAATAACGATGGGTTCATAAAATTCCTTGGAGTTTTGAGAAACATGTATCTGAACAGAGACGAAGACCCAACCTTCCAGTCGGTCATCCTCGCAGGTGTCTATGACATCAAGAACCTCAAGCTGAAGATGCGCACGGAAGACGAGCATCAGTATAACAGTCCTTGGAACATTGCTGTGCCATTCGATGTAGATATGAGTCTTTCTGCTGATGG
>JAZLKO010000051.1:0-19785 GCA_045597685.1 Prevotella sp. | reverse complement strand
GACGTGAAACTATAGGCAAAAAATGTGTAGGTTTTTGACATATGTTTTGAACACCCTACCTATTGGGGCGCAAACATCATCGTATCGTTATTTTGGGATTGGCTATTCCTATGGCTATATGCCGAAAAGCCAACCATCATTGAAGTGGTGCTTATCCATGTTACGAGTTTCCTAGGCTTGTTTCATGATGACCACAATGATAGCCGATGCTGCTATATTGTTATGTATCTTACGTTTCTGTTATTTCTGTTTCGTAGCGTCAATATGCTTGTCCCGAGTTGAGTTTACCATGAAGGTATTCGAAGTGAAGGAAAGCAATGACTAATCTGTTTGGATTTAATGGTTTGACTTTAAATTATTTCTTTCTGTATTCAATCATCAGTTCATCTGCGAGATAATAGTCGCTGAAGCAATGCATGTCTGAAATGCCCTGGCAGATGAGTTCGTAGGTCTTTGATTCGTAGAAGAACGTGAGGGCTTCTTCCAACGGCATGTTGGCAAGTTCTGCGAACCGCTCTAATATGCGACCGTATTTCATGCGGAGAAGGGTGGGATTAGCGTTCATACAATATTCATCATGATGCCAATAGTCCTTTCTTCTTCATTAACCGAGTGAGGTCGTCAACAATATATTCGCGAGAGAAAGAATGCAACACATCGAAGCATGGTACAATGTAGCCCATGATGATGTTGCCTTGCTGCATGAGCCGGTAAACATCACGTGCATCACGACCGAGACTTTCTGCCACGATACCCACGCAGTAGATAGTAAAATTGAGGTCTTCTTTCTTCATCTTGTATTTGTAGTTGTAGCACTCTTTGAGCGCAAAGGTAAGAAAAAACTCTGTTTTTTAATTGATAATTGACAATTGACAATTAATAATTAAGATTTTTTAACCCCACCAACTAAATACTGCGACGAGTGGATTAACCACAAAACCGTGAAACCAATTATCGTTTTTCCCGTACATTCACTTCCCACACCTTGCAACACTGGGATTTGCCCGCAGGACCTTCTACAAATAACGTTACCACATAGTGTGTACCATCTGATTCGTATATATGAACAGGATTTTGTTCTGTAGAGGTGGTGCCATCACCGAAGTCCCATAACCACGATGTTACCTCGCCAATTGTCTTGTCCTGGAAACATACTTTCCTTGTGTCTGTGACTACAGAGTAAGTCCACTCTGCCTCAAGCGGTTTGAGAAAACGTGGTTCTAAAGGCATTAATGTAAAGAGTCGCTCCATTGAAGCATTGCCATACATCTTGTGATGCTTGGACAGATTCCAGAAGCCATTGTTTCCGTCACCTCCGTCATAGTCTATTACTGCCCAGCAAAGACCAATGTTCTTTCCCTCATACAGTTTGCTCTCTACAGAACCTTCTGGTCCTTCTGGATTAGCATAATCAAAAGGTGTGATATAGAATTCAAATTTCAATTTTCCACTTTCGCCATGCTTGAAATTATAGTTATATGCATAGTTGGAATAAGGCAGATATTTCAGCCATTGCTGAGGTCCCCAAACCATTGTCCATGACTTACCTTCTGTTGGCGGAGTCATAATATGATAGTTTTGAGCGTGGACATTCTGAAGTTCAAAAAATGCATCAATTTGCGTTTTCGCTTCCATATTTAGTCTTTGCTCATCAATATGTGGCCCACCAGACAAATCGGCATCTACAACTATCTCATAAGTGTCATTCCTTAATCCCAATTGGTCGAAATCCCAATAGTCATCGTATGCCTCATAGTAAAAGTAGAGTCGGTTAAGTCCGTCAACCCAACCCACTTTGACCTTTATGTCGAGTGTTGACCGGTCGATGGATTTATGTTTACCAGAATCATCCCACATTTCGTCGATAGGTATGACGTATGATTCTGGCACTATGTCCCAATCAGAAAAATCTCCATCTATTCGCGGTATCGCTGTTCTTGGAAACTGAAACACTTTGAATCCAGGTTCGCGAACCTGTATATCCTGTGCAGAAATGTCTGTTATGCAACATAACAGAAACATAATAAATAATAATCTTTTCATGATGACAGGGTTAGTATCTGAACAATTCTACTTTAAGGAATTTTGGATGTGGAGTTTGGAAATTGAGTCCTTGTCCAGAGTATCCTTCCTCTACTGCATAGAGAAGATCATAACGGAGTTGTATCTCGTCACCATTCAGCCAACGACCTTCTTTCCATACGCCTTTTTCGTCAAATTCACCTTCGGTAACCTTTGAAAGTCCAATTATGCCCTTGCCATCTTTTGGAAGAAATGTAACTCTTGCATTTGAACCAAGAATCAGGAATCCTGTTTCTTCTTTTATGGCAACTACATAACCCTTATCGTCAGGGTTGTATGTGCCACCTGTAAGTTGTGGAGCACCTCCATTTCTCATTCCGCTCGACACGAGTTCACACATAATCCTGACATCTCCCAAATCAATTTCGCCCTTCACAACCATTGGTTCAGAGCCTTTCAGCCATGCCGCACCTATTCTGCCTTCAGCTTGAGCCTCAAGTATGATATCTGCAGCCGATCCCATCTGCTTGTATAATTCGCAGAATGTAACATTGTCGTTTGAACGACAGTTTCTCTCAAATCCAAATGGTGAATAGCCTATTGCTCCGAATTGACCGATTGCGTATGCGGCATTGGCAGCCCCATTCTGTCCAGAACGTGATTCTGGTATAAATACCGGGTTGTTGTTTCTTGCATACATCGCCAATATTTCTGGGAAATTATTCAGATAAATATCAGGTGATAGTATGTCAATATGAGGTGCAGCGGCACGCCAGATGTCGTGGTTCTGTGCTTGTGGTCCACCAGAAGGATAATTACCAGGACGAGTATCCTCAGGTTGCACAATCCATGCATTTACAAACACAGGAATATCGTATTCCTCCTTACCTGCTGCTGTGATTCTGTCCATATATGAAGCATAATTCCATGCCATAAAAATCTCTGCTGCTCTGTCATTTTTGCCGAACACTTCTTCCCATGTGCCTTCTGTCTTGCAGCCATTAGCCGACCATGCAGCCATTGTCTCTGGAAGCAGGTTGGCCTGTTGTTTTGTCAGATAGTCTGTAAGTTGCTTTGGCACGTTTTCGCCAAAGGCTTTATCAGCAAGTGGACAATAATCTCTTGGATGTCCATGCAGTCCGACTTCGTTTTCCATCTGCACCATTACCACTGTCTGTTCTATAGCATCAATTTCTTTTATATGCTTCATCACAGCTGCAAAGGCTTTTGCATCTGCCTTGCAAGTTTCTTCGCCAAGTGTAGTCAGTATTGGCAATGGTTTCCCTTCTGGTGTCATTGCTAAAGGGAATCGCTTTGTATCTTTCTTTACCCATGTTGGAGTATAGCTTGTGATGCCGTTTTTCCAGCTTCCAAACCATAGCATAGCAATTTTCAGATTATGGGCACGAGCATCGGTGATAAGATTGTCCACTACAGTAAAATCATATTTTCCCTCCTCTGGTTCTGTCTGTTCCCATGAGACAACAGCCAAAACAGTATTCACTCCACTTGCAGCCAGACTATCCCAATGTTGCCGCATATATTCTCTGTTAGACGATGAAGAATTACCCAATTCGCATCCAAGCACAAGCCAAGGTTTGGAATTGACAATAAGTTGAGTCACTTGTCCTCTTTTCTCTAAATGAGGACGGTTTGCAGCATCATACTCTGTGGCAGTCTTCTGTCCACAGCTTGATAATAAAACTGAAAATACGAAAATCAGAAAAATGTAAAAAGTGTTTGTGTTCATAATTAAATTACCAATTGCTATTTTCTCTTTTTCCATGTGCCTTCAAAAAATGGCACTTCACCCTGAATGGTATTTCCGTCAATCTTGTAGAGATTTGCCGTCACCATCGGTGTAATGTAAATCACTATTTGGTTACCCTTACTCACATACTTACAATGTTGCTCAATTCCACCAGGTCCCATGTACCTTACTACGGAATCATTTATAAATTCGATAAAATCTATTTGTGGGTCACCGCCAACTTGTTCATAATAGGCTTTCTTTGATGCACAGCCAGTCAACATCATTGCCAGCATCAATGCAACTATTGCATACTTAAACATCTTCATAATACGATACGGTTTTGCGGTTGTATGGTTTTGCGGTTTTACGGTTTTAACCGATAACCAACAATCATATTTATATAATTTAGAAAAGAGCGACATTTCTGCCGCTCTTTTTTTATTTTAAGAATACGGATAATTAATATCCAGGGTTCTGCCAAGCCTTCTTTGCATCTTCGCTCAGGTTTGTGCCATCTTCATTCTGAAGCTGGTCGATGAACTTCTGAGGAATTGGACGAAGATTATGCTTTTCTTGAATGTTTACTGCTGCTTCTGGGTTGAAAGCCTTTGCACGCTTGATAAGCAAGCCGCAACGAGAAAGGTCTTCCCAACGGTTCCATTCACCAAGCAACTCACGAGTACGCTCGTTCATGATGAAGTTGAGCATACGGTCATAATCGCCTGAACAACCAAGAAGGTTGAGAATGTATTCGTCTTCTGCAGGAAGATTGGTGTAAGAAGCTATCTGGAGATTTGAAGGTTTTGTTGTCTTTTCAATACCTGTTGACAGATAGTATGTGTTCTTCCAAGGGTTAGACCACTTTGCTGCAACGCGGTTAGTTACATCTTTACCAGATTCATCCTTACATTTCTTCAAAGTAGCATCAGCAGTTGAGTTGTCAGCATCGCCACCAAATTCTTTCAAGAATGCCATAGAAGCATCTTTGTATGCTGCACGGTCTTCACCTTCTTTCCACTGAGCGCGGGCACGAAGAGCATTTACTGTTGAGATAGCTCCACCATAGTCCCCAAGACGTACTTGTGCTTCTGCCTTAATCAGATAAGTTTCACCAGTACGAGCCATGATGACGTCACGGTTGGCATCACCCTTTTCTGCTGTACGAGTACCATCATCAGTCTTGTTGATACCGCAGAAGAAGTTTGAAGTCTTAGGGTCACCGCTTACACCATAGTTACGACCTACATATTTGCCATCAAGATAGAGAGGCATTACGTTAGGAACCCACTTGCCTGTTTCAGGATTTACGAATGTATGAGCAACAGCTCCACGTCCGTAAGTTCCGTATGTAGCATCTGTAAGACCACTTGTGCGGCTGTTCAGAATGAACATGATACCTTCTTGTCCAAGTTCTGGTTCTGCACCATCAGGACAACCTACCTTATGCATTGCATCAGGAGTCTGATAGTTGTTGTAGCCATAAACAGTCTTGAATGTCTTCCACATACGAGCATCGTTTACGTTGTCGAATACCATGTAAGCATATTCGTTAGGACGGCAGCGCTGGAAGTCCATACCACCAATGTACTGACCTCTCTGAACATAACCACCTGAGAAGTTAGAGAACTGAGGGTTGAAGTAGTTATAAGTACGGTTACCGAAACGACCTGAATATGAAGAAGTGTGCTGTGCTGACATCAGAATTTCAGGGTTAGCCTCCTGCTTGCAGTCCACACCTGTCCAAAGAGCATAAAGCTCATTGTAATCATTTGCTAAAGGATGAGCTTTGATAACTTCGTCACAGAGAGAAACAACCTTATTCAAATCTGTGTTCTTGTCATAAGCACCATTCCAAGAAGCGCAACGTTCTGACTGACGGAACAACAAAGCCTTTGCCAGGAAATGAGCTGCTGTGTATTTATTCCAACCACCTACACCGCGTGAAGATGTTGTAGGCAGCATGTCGTATGCGTTCTGAAGGTCTTCGATGACAGCATTAAGAGTCTGACCAGCCTCTGCGCGAGTAAAGTTACGAGTAACCTCTGTAACAGCTTCACGCTGTAAAGCAACTTCACCATATTGTGCAAACAAACGATAGTAGTTGTAGCCTCTAAGGAAATAAGCTTCGCCCAGACAAGTCTTACGAACTGCTTCGTCAGAAATCTTGTCAGCACTACCAATCAGAGTATTAGCTGTAGAAATACCATAGTACATCTGATCCCAAAGACCTGAAACAGGAGGGCAGTTGTTATTAGCTGCACCGAGAGCTGTTGTACAGTCTAATGGATTGAGACGTGCATCGTATGAGTTCCAAGGTTCAGCTGTCAGGTCGGCAGCACTTGTGAATTCATCGCAACCGTAGATAGTAATACCATACGCCCATTCATAACCATAGTGCCAGCGGATGTTGGCATAGAGAGCAGTTGCAAGGTCTGTAATACCCTGCTCTGTTTCGAAATAGTCTGTAGAATAAGCCTGTTTATTATCCTCTTCCAGGAATTGGTCACCACAAGAGGTCATTCCAAACATCATTGTTATTGCAACAGCAACCAATGAAGACTTTAATATAATCTTTTTCATATCAATTTCTTTTAAAATTCTATTGTTTAACATACCCTATGTGCTTAGAATCCAACATTCATTCCTACAGTTACGCCACGGTTATAATATGAGCTACCTAAGTCAAGGTCAAGGAATTTAACAGAAGAGTAGAGGTTTCCAAGGTTACGTCCCTGAACATACAGTTTCAAGTTGTTGATACCAATCTTCTTGCAAAGAGCAGTAGGGAAGTTGTAACCCAAAGAGAGGTTGCGCACCTTAATGAAATTAGCGTCCTTGAATCCGAGCAATGATGCGTATGCGTCACCACCTGCTGTGTTATAAACAGGCTTCTGCCATTCAGCACCAGTATTATCTGGACGCCAGTAATCGATTTCGCGCTGTGCATACATACCAAGCTGTGCTTCACCACCTGTTGATACCATATACTTGAAGCGGCCATAGAGTTCAACATTCAACTCAATACCCTTCCAAGTGAATGTGTTTGTCCAACCTGCATACCAGCGAGGATTCTTATTACCAAGGATTACACGGTCGTCAGCATCAATCTTGTAGTCACCGTTCTGGTCAACTGGACGTACAGAACCTGCACTGAACTTGTGACCGTTAGCATTGAACTTATCCATTTCAGCCTGATCGCTTTCCTGCCACAAACCATTGTTTGCATAACCATAATGAACAGCTATTGACTCTCCAATGAACCAAGCATTTGCGATATCGTCTTCCTTACCATTTGAAAGTTCTACGATTTCATCCTTGATGAACGACATGTTCAGGTTAGTGTACCACTGGAAGCCAGCAACCTTAACAGGTATTGCATTGATAGCAACTTCAAAACCTCTGTTCTTAGTCTTACCAATGTTAGCCATCATGTTAGGGAAACCAGTAAGAGTAGGGATTGTCATATTGAGCAGCAAATCCTTAGTCTTTGAGTGGAAGAAGTCAAAACTACCACCGAGGCGACCATCAAAGAAACTGAAGTCAACACCATAGTTCCACTGAGTTGTGCGTTCCCAACCGAGGTTCTTGTTAGCCAAACCTACCTGACTATTAGTATAATAAGGTTCATTGGTTGCGTATGCCTGAACAGCCTGATCTCCGAATGGAACGAAGAAGCTCTGGATGTTACCGAGAGTTCCGTAAGGTGAAACAGCAGCATTACCTGTTGTACCAACACCAACGCGAACCTTCAACTGATGAATCCAAGAAATATTCTTCATAAATTCTTCCTGATCCATGCGCCATGCAACAGCTGCTGATGGGAAGAATGACCACTTGTGACCTGAAGCAAGAACTGAAGAACCATCCCAACGACCAGACATAGTCAACAGATACTTATCCTTGTAACCATAGTTCAAACGAACCATGTAAGAAGTCAGAGAACTTTCTGTCAAGCCAGTTCCCATACCTGCACCGTAGGTATCAGCATCAGTAATGTCAATACTACCCAGGTTATGCCACATAAAGTGTTCGTTAGGAATGTTCTGACCATTCTGATTTGTCTTTTCAAGATTATACTTTGAAGCAGTCTGCAACAATGTAACGCCAATGTTGTGAACTTCAGCAATTGTCTTGTTATAGTCAATCTGGTTGTCCAATGTCCAAGAGAGATAACGGCTTGTGCCAACAGAAGCATAGTTCTTGCCACCTACACGGTTAGCACTCTGTGAGCTCAAGAAGATACCATTACGCCAGTAACGGAAGTCAGGACCAAAAGCAATCTTGTAAGTCAGACCCTGAAGAGGTTCCCACATCTTGCCAAAGTCAGCCTTTGCATAGAAACTACCGAGAGCACGGAAGTTCTGGCGATTATTAGTTGACTTGTTCCATTCGTCAACACAAGTATATTGGTTAACTACAGAACCACCAGGCATAACAATAAGGTCACCATTGTCATCGTAAGGCACACAGTAGCGAAGCAATGCCTTTGCTGCACCATAAACATCAGTAGGACCTGAACTTGTACCTACCTGACCAGTACGTGAGAAACCATAATCCTGGTCTGCCCAAGAAGTATTGATGCTACCACCCATCTTCAACCAGTTAGTTGCCTGAATGTCGGCAGCTACGTTGAAGTTGAAACGCTGATATTCCTGACCCTTTTGCGTACCTTTATTATTAAGATAACCAAAAGAAGCGTATGCGTTGGCTCTCTCATTACCACCACTTGCACTCAAGGTGTGAGTGTGAGTAATACCTGTCTGCTTAACCATGCCTGCCCAGTCAGTGTTGTCAACCAATGAACCATTCCATGCACCGTTGACCCAACCTTTGTTTACGTTTGCAAGAGCATAAGGGTCGCCAGAGAAGAACGACTGATCCTGATCATAGTTTGGCTGGTCACCAGGAGTGTATTTGTCAGGAGCTGAGTTGTAGTAAGCCCAACGACGCCATGTGATATAATCAGAAGCGCTCATTGCAGGCTGCTTGTCAACCAAAGTCTCAAATGTAGCTGCACCATTATAGTTCAACTGGAACTTGCCTGCTGAACCATGCTTTGTTGTGATGAGAACAACACCATTGGCACCACGAGAACCATAAATAGCTGTTGAAGAAGCATCCTTCAAAACGTCAACAGACTCGATGTCCTGAGGGTTGAGAGTCTCAATACCACCATTCTGCAATGGCACACCATCAACTACATAAAGAGGTTCACTTGTTGCATTGATAGAACGCTGTCCACGAATTCTAATGCTTCCAAGTTCACCTGGACGCTGGCTTGATGTGATGTCAACACCAGGAACCTTACCCTGCAATGCTTCAAATGCATTGTTTACAGGCTTTGTCATCAGTTCCTTTGCATCAACATGGTTCATGGCACCAGTAACGTCTGATTTCTTCTTCACACCATAACCAACTACTACTAAATCCTCCAGACCTACTGCATCAGGTTCCATAGTGACTTTCATGCCATTCTTTGCGGCAACAGTCACAGACTTGTAACCTGTGTAAGATAATTTCAGTTTGGCACCACTTGCTGCCTTAACATTGAAATTACCATTAATGTCTGAAATTGAACCACCATTACCATTTACGATGGCAACAGTTACACCAATCAGAGCCTCACCGTTTTCATCAACTACCTGACCACTGATTGTCTGTGCTGATACTGCTGTTGAAAATGCTACAAACAACAATGTCAGCATCATTTTAAAAACTTTCATTTTTGACATAAATTAAATTTGTTTAGTTAGAAATAATAAAATCTTGATATAAATCAATTCCGTTGCAAAAGTAAACATTTTTTTGTTATCGCGCACAAAACACAATAATATTTAACGTATTTTAACGTTATCTGAATTAAGGTTAATTCATGTTACGAACTAATACTCGAAAATAATATTGGTGTTAATAAAATAGAAAAATCAGAAAAATCAAAAAAATAAGTCGATAATTATGCAAATATGCGAATTGTAAATTAAAAAAATGTTTTTTTATTTTGTGTTTTGCTGAATTTACTCTACCTTTGTATCGAATTTATAAAAACAATACAAATATGAACATCATCACGCTTTGCGACAGCATTTTTAAAAGGGCCATCGACGACTATCACTTAGTAGATAATATTGATGCTGAATTTCCTTGCCCTTACGATAAGGAAACATTAGAACACACCCTTTACATCAAATGCATGACAGATACCATACAATGGCATCTTGAGGACGTGATTCGCGATACAGCCATCCTGCCTGCCGACGCCCTGGAACTTAAACGCCGCATCGACCGTAGCAATCAGGAGAGGACAGATATTGTCGAAGAAATCGACAACTATTTCCTTGATAAATACAAGGATATTGTTGTTCATTCGGATGCCACACTTAACACCGAGAGCCCAGCATGGGCTATCGACAGATTGTCTATCCTCTATCTCAAAATCTATCACATGAAAGAACAGGTGGAGAGAAAGGATGTTTCAGAGCAACACATCCAGAAGTGCGAAGCTAAACTGAACATACTTCTTGAACAGCAGAAAGACCTTTCGTTAGCCATCTGCCAACTGCTTGAAGATATTGGAGCAGGAAGGAAATACATGAAAGTCTATCGCCAGATGAAAATGTACAACGACCCTTCCACCAATCCTGTGCTATACAAGAAACGATAACTCTGACTACTGACGATGACGATAACTATTGACTCTGACTCTGAACCGTTATCAATTAATGCCTTGGCATTTTAACCCACAACCTATCATGAAGACAGAGCATTTGCTTATAATACGCTTTTCGTCATTGGGTGACATTGCAATGACTGTGCCAGTTGTCAAAGCTTTGGCTACTCAATACCCTGAACTGAGGATAACTGTCCTCAGCCGCCCTATAGCAAAAGATTTGTTCGGAGCCTTACCTCCTAATGTCAACTTTATGGGGGCTGATATAAAAAATGAATATAAGCACATCACTGGACTCAACGAACTATATAAGCGACTTATAGCCAAACACTTTACTATGGTAGCTGATTTTCATGGCGTTTTGCGGACTGAATTTCTGCGTGGACGTTTCAATCTCGACAGAATCAAAACAGCCCACATCAACAAGCATCGTAAAGGACGTAAAAAGCTCTGCCGCATGAAAAACAAAGTCTTAGTTCAGCAACCTTCACCATTCCAGAACTATGCCGAAGTCCTGAATGAGTTAGGCTATCCTGTAAGACTTGATCAAAGCATGGTTCCATACAGTTTTGACAACAGCGATTTGCAAAAGTCGGCAGATGAAAGATGGATAGGCGTAGCCCCAGTGGCTGCGTATGAAGGGAAAACTTATCCATTGGACAAGATGGCAAAGGCCATAAGCATCATAAGCAACAAGTATGCCAACAGCAGATTTTTTGTCTTCGGAGTGAAAAACAATGATTTCTTCACTCTAAGCAACAACATTACAGATAATAACGTTCACCTTACTAATGTCAAGGATATCGCAAAAGGCTTTGCCGAAGAGTTGAAGATAATGAGTGCATTAGACGTAATTATAAGCATGGACAGTGCCAATATGCATTTAGCATCACTTGTCGGCACTCCAGTAGTAAGCATCTGGGGGCAGACACATCCATACGCTGGTTTCATGGGTTGGGGGCAAAGCACAGAAAATGCCGTACAGTTAGACATGCCATGCCGTCCTTGTTCTGCTTTCGGTTCAAAAAAATGTGCTTTTGGCGATTATCCTTGCATGAACAACATTACCCCTGAACAAATAGCAGAAAAAGTAATAAAAAACGATAACTCTGACTACTGACTCGGACTCAAGGCTATTGTCTTAACTCCTTAACTTCTTAACTCCTTAACTCCTATTGTCAATTATCAATTGTCAATTAATGCCTTGGCATTTTAACCCTAATATCCTATTATAATCTGCTGGGCTGTTCAGGATCTCTACACCTCTTTTATATACATTATCGTGCTTCAACGAATATTCTATCACTCCACGACGATAATAGTAGTGAGCAAGAATATCTGTTGCAAGCATCTGCTTTATTTCCTCCTTATTCTTGTCCAAGTCGGAAGCCAAATTGTGGTTCAACTTATTCTCAAGAGCCTTGAACTCATCTTTGGAATCTTCGTAGTAACCCTCGCTCTTGGCTGCTTCGATAAGCTTTTTCAACAATTCTGAACTGATGCGATCATACTTGAATTTATTGTCAATCACCTTCTGTTTGAAATCATTGAAATCATCATCCGAAACCTCAAACTCTGAAGGCTGTGCCACTGTAGGATGAGTGCGGCAATAATCGCTCACCCATAAGAAATATGTATCGGTGGAATCGACTATTTGTGATAGATAGAACGAAAGGTTCGACAATGTGTCAGGCTTTAGTTCTACGTCAGGTTTAATGCCACGGCCATCACGCACCTCACGACCGTTTTTTGTTTTGTATGCACTCGTCAGCGAGTCAGGAATATCATCTTTTTCATAAACACCCTTATTGCTGCGGTTGTAGTTTATCTGCTGGATGCATCTGCCACTTGGTATGTAGTATTTAGCGGCAGTAAGTTTCAGGTTGCCTCCGTAGGGCAGTTCCACCGTACGCTGCACAAGCCCCTTGCCGAAAGTGCGCTGACCAACAATCACAGCCCTGTCAAGGTCTTGCAAAGAACCAGATACAATTTCGCTGGCACTTGCTGAGTTCTTGTTCACAAGCACCACTATCGGGCAAATGGTGTCGATAGGCTCCACAGTCGTTGCATAAATAGTATTTGCACGCTCCAGCTTGCCCTTGGTAGAAACAACATTCACACCCTTAGGCACAAACATATTCACAATATCAACCGCTTCGTTGAGCAGTCCTCCACCATTGTTACGGATATCGAGGATATACTTCTTTGCTCCACGATTCTTGAGTTCCATAAACACACGCCGGACTTCCTTTGAACAGTTTTCTTCGATAAATGATGACAGGTTGATGTAGCCAATATCACCATGCAGCCCATAATATGGAATCGTTGGATTGGCTTGTATCGGTGCGCGTGTGATTTTCAGTTTCAGCTCTTTCTTGTCACGCTTTATTTTCAGCAGGAAAGTTGTTCCAGCCTCACCCCTAAGATGCGAACTGACATAATCCACTGCCTTGCCTTCCATGTTTTCCTTGTCTATTGATACAATAATATCGCCCTTTTTCAGTCCTGTATTTGCTGCGGGTGAATTTTCAAACGGCTCATCCACAACCACCGTTTTCAATGGCAAGCTGTAATGGATTGTAGCTCCGATACCTGCATATTTTCCGAGCAACCCCTTTTTATATTCATTTTCGTTTGGAAAATATTCTGTATAAGGATCCATCTGTGAGATCATACCCTTTATGGCATTCCCCACCACTTGCTCAGGGTTGAGCGTATCAACGAACATCATGTCAAGACTCTTGTAGATACTGTTGAAAATATCCAGATTCTTGATAATCTCGTAATTGTGTGATTCAGCAGTCGCACGGTCTTGTGCATTTACACCCGAACCTGCTATGCCCATCAGCACCAATAACAGCAACAGAATATTTTTTTTCATATCATTTTATAATTCATATAACACACCTAAATAGAATATACCAAATAGTAATTCTTATCGACATGCCCTTTTCAAATTCACGTAAGACCACACTTTATGTCTGGTGCAAAGGTAAAATTGATTTTCGATAATAAACAAATGTTTTATAATAATTTTATCGAATCCAAATATTTTTCATTCTTTTTAACATACTAACAACATAAAACTGCAATTTTGCACTACTTTTGCACTCGGATTTGGTGTACCCTATCTAAACCTAATATATAGGTTACCTATACCTTATCTATAGGACATCGCTACCTTAACTATACCTTGCACGTTGCTTTAAGGTTGCTTTAAGGTTGCTTTAAGGTAGAGAACAAGATTTTTTCGGTAGGGATTATCTTTTCTGAAATACAAATAATTCTTAATAAATTTTGAAGTTTATAATCTTTGCGTTATTTTTGCATTCGGATATTTTATTCATATAAGAACAAGAAGTAACCTGTAATATTTTCAACCTATTATGATATATACAAATTTTGCAGACAAACAGTTGTCATTGCTTGGATTTGGACTTATGCGTCTGCCAGAGTCAAATGGAGAAATAGACCGCAATCAAGTAGCAGAAATGCTTGATATTGCAATCGAAGGTGGAATAAATTATTTTGACACTGCTTGGCCATATCATGATGGCAAGTCTGAAACTCTTATCGGAGAACTATTGCAGAAATATCCTCGTGACAAATTCTATCTTGCCGACAAGTACCCTGGACATCAGCATTTCCCTGAACATCATCCTGAACAGATTTTTGAAAGCCAGCTCAGGAAGTGCAGGGTTGATTATTTCGATTTTTACCTGATGCACAATATTTGTGAAAATAGTATTGAAACCTATCTTGACTCCCGTTGGCATTTGCTTGATTATTTTTTGGAGCAGAAAAAACAAGGTAGAATACGTCATCTTGGTTTTTCGAGTCATGCTGATTTACCAACATTGAAACGCTTTCTTGATTCAGAGTGGGGCAAGCACATGGAATTTTGCCAGATTCAGCTCAACTACCTTGACTGGACACTCCAGCATGCAATGGAAAAAGTCAAATTACTCAATAGATATGGAATACCAATCTGGTGTATGGAGCCATTGCGTGGCGGACGATTAGTTGAACCTACTGCAGAAAAGCCATTCCGTTGGTTGCAAGAAATCGAAGGAGTACAGATGATACTCAGCGGTATGTCAACTAAAGAACAAATACTTGAAAACATAAAAATCTTTTCAAAACGTAAACCGCTGGTAGAAGCAGATGTTAACCTCCTCATGGAAAAGGCAAAAGAAATGCTTTCCGACATTCCTTGTACCGGGTGTCGCTATTGCTGTAACGAATGTCCGCAGCATCTTGACATACCAGCATTTATGCATTCTCTCAATGATTTTCGTGTTACTCCTGAAGGACAATTAGCATTCACCCCAATAATGTATCTTGAATCGTTGCCTGAACAGCTCCAGCCGTCAGCATGTCTGGAATGTGGTGCTTGTCGTCAGCAATGCCCTCAAAAGATTGACATACCAGCTGCCATGAAAGAATTATCCGAGCGCTATGCCAAATCCACCAAATGGTCTGACATCTGTCATCGGCGAAACAAATTGTTATCTCGAAACTCAAGGAGTTAAGGAGTTAAGAAGTTAAAGGAGTTAAGACAATAGTTGTATTTGGTTGTTTTGGATTAAATTGTACATTGTAAATTATTTAAATCGTAAATAAATAGTAAATAGTAACTAATATTCATCTATAAAAAACTTGATATATGAAACAATTAATAAATGAGGCGAATAGATGCCTGCTATGTGCAGATGCTCCTTGTACCAAAGCCTGTCCCAAAAATTTGAATCCTGAACGAGCTCTACGTGCTATTCGTTTTGACAACGTGCGGAACGCAAATCAATGGTTGACCGATGCTTGCATTGGCTGCGATGCACCATGCGAGGCTGCTTGTATCCATCCTGATTATCCTATACACATTCACGATGTGGCTGTTGGTGTGAATGCTTCCGATAATAAACCTGCAAAGATCGATAAAAAGCCTTCTTTAGAGATAGACTTCTGTGGAATCCATTGTGAGAATCCTTTCTTTTTGGCATCATCAGCCATCTGCACAAACTATGAAATGGTGGCGCGTGCATTTGAAATGGGGTGGGGAGGTGTAGTCTTCAAGACAATCTCAACAATCGATATAAAGGAGGTATCGCCACGCTTCGACACAATAGGCAAACAAGGGATGCCATTCAATGGTTTCAGAAACATGGAACAGGTGAGCGAGAATTCATTAGAAGAGGATTTGAAGACAATACGCAGACTTAAAGAAGATTACCCCACAAAGATAGTTGTCGCCAGCATAATGGGACAGACTGAACAAGAATGGATAGACCTTGCAGTGGCTTGCGAGAAAGCCAAGGCTGATATGGTAGAATTGAATTTCTCCTGTCCGCAGATGAAACTTGCAGGAACGGGTTCTGATGTGGGGCAAAATCCTGAATTGGTAATATTCTTTACCTCGTATGTGAAGAATGCCGTGCATATTCCTGTAATAGCAAAGATGACTCCAAACATCACGCATATCTCCCAACCAGCCATGGCAGCATATTTTGCAGGTGCAGATTGTATCGCAGCAATCAACACCATCAAGTCAGTAACTATGTCAGAAGGTGCGATGGTCAACGGTCAGCGCACGGTAAGCGGCTATTCAGGCAACGCAGTAAAACCAATAGCATTGAAACATATTCTCGATATTGCAACGAATCCATTGATGAAGAAATACTCCAAGTCGCCTGAAATTAGCGGTATCGGAGGCATAGAAACATGGAAAGATGCACTGGAATACATACAGTTGGGGTGTTGTAACGTACAGGTATGCACCTCGGTCATGCAGTATGGATATAGGATAATCGACGATATGATTTCGGGAATGCAAACCTATATGGCAGAACATGGAATAAAGTCAATCAGCGAACTTGTAGGAAGTGAACTGCATACCTTTGTTCGTCCTTCGTTTATGGATAGGGAGACAGTCGTTTATCCGAAGTTCGACTCAGAAAAATGCGTTGGTTGCGGAAGATGTTACATCTCGTGTATGGATGCAGGTCATCAGGCAATCAGATTTGGAGATGATCGTCATCCGCATCTGATTGGAAAGAATTGCGTAGGTTGTCATCTGTGCCGACTTGTCTGTCAGCAGGATGCCATACAGATATCTAAACGAGTTACAAAAAAATGAGAACGATAATCTTTTCTCTCATGCTTGCTTGTAGCATCCCTGTCATGTCACAGCGAAGCATGTCTTTTAATAGCCAATGGCACATCTCTGCTACAAAATTCACAGAGGCAAAGACTGTGACATTACCTCATGCATGGAACGAGGAGTATGCCTTTCGTGTCCATATATCGGAACTTCCTGATGAAAAGGTAATGTATAGCAAGACTTTTCTTGCTCCGAAGGAATGGAAAAACAAAAAGGTTTTTATCGAGTTTGAGGGAGCAAGACAGTCTGCTGAGGTATGGATAAACGGTGTGCGACTCGGGCTACACCAGAATGGAGTTATGGCATTTGGCTTCGACCTAACTCCTTACATTAAAATTGGTAAGAACAATGTAATTGAGGTGCTGACCGACAACGACTGGTCGTATCACGAGAAAAATCCTGACGGCACAGAAGTCAAGGTTAAGGATGGTATTGTGGTAAAGGATGGAAATAATCTTCCGAATAATGAGTTGAAACCAACATCTTTTCAGTGGAACAATAAGAATTTCAATGCCAATTATGGAGGATTACCAAAGAATGTACGCCTACATGTGCTGCCTAAACTTTATCAGACCTTGCCCCTTTACAGCACTTTGGGCACCACGGGTGTTTACGTCTATGCCAAGAACTTCGACATAGAAGGTCGTTCTGCCGTCATTCATGCAGAATCTGAGGTGAAAAATGAAACAGGCAAAGCTCAGACTGTCAACTATGAGGTGGAAATTATCGACCGCCAAACTGGCGAGAAAAAAGCTTGGTTTATGACTGGTGCATATAATATAAAAAAAGGTGGGACCGTGACATTGTCAGCAGAAGCTAATGTCCGTGGACTTCATTTCTGGTCATGGGGCTATGGTTATCTCTACGATGTTGTGACAAGAGTGGTGGGAACGAACAAGGCTCTTACCGATTGTGCAGTGACTACCACAGGTTTTCGTCAAACAGAGTTTGCCAATGGTCAGATAAAACTGAATGGACGTACAATCATGGTTCATGGTTATGCCCAACGCACGAGTAACGAGTGGCCAGGTGTGGGCATGTCGGTTCCTGCATGGCTGTCGGACTATAGCAATAGGCTGATGATTGAATCAGGAGGTAACCTTGTCAGATGGATGCATGTCTGTCCATGGAAGCAGGACATCGAATCATGCGACCGCGTAGGACTGATGCAAGCAATGCCAGCAGGCGATGCCGAGAAAGATGTGATTGGTCGTCATTGGGAGCAGCGTACCGAATTAATGCGCGATGCAATAATCTACAACCGTAACAATCCTTCTATCATCTTTTATGAATGCGGCAACAAAGGTATCAGCGAAAAACACATGCTTGAGATGAAATCTATTCGCGATATGTATGATCCTCATGGTGGACGTGCTATTGGTTCACGTGAGATGCTGAATCATAACTCTGTAGCTGAATACGGAGGCGAGATGCTGTATATCAACAAATCGAGCAGCAAACCAGTATGGGCTATGGAATATTGTCGTGACGAGGCTTTGCGCCGTTACTGGGACGATTGGAGCCAACCTTTCCACAAGCATGGTGATGGACCGCTCTATCGAAATGCCGATGCCTCTGCCTACAATCAAAACAACGACCAATTTGCTGTTGAAATGGTGCGTCGTTGGTTCGACTATTGGAGAGAGCGTCCAGGCATGGGCGACCGAATCAGTAGTGGTGGAGTAAAGATTATTTTCTCTGACACCAACACCCACAATCGGGGTGAGAGTAATTATCGTACATCGGGTGTAACCGATGCAATGCGTCTGCCAAAAGATGCATTTTATGCTCACAAAGTGATGTGGGATGGATGGGTTACTCCTGAAGTGTCGAGAACCCATATTGTCGGTCATTGGAACTATGATGCTGGAGTTGTGAAGCCTGTATATGTTGTCAGCGATGCTCCTCGTGTAGAACTATTTCTCAATGGATCAAAAGTCGGACAGGAGAAAATCGATTACCATTTCCTTCACACTTTCGACTCCATAACTTTCGTGCCAGGCACTCTCACAGCCGTATCTTTCGATGCCGATGGCAATAAACTGAGTGAACATTCATTAATAACCGCAGGAGCACCTCAATCTCTGCGCATTACCAACATCGAAAATCACCAACTTATAGCTGATGGTTCAGATATGTGTCTGCTTCAGTTCGAGGTAGTAGATGCTCAAGGACGTCGCTGTCCTCTTGCCAACGATATAATCCACTTCTCCATTGAAGGACCTGCCGAATGGATAGGTGGGATTGCTTATAGGGATAGTGTGAAATACCGTGAAGAATGGAAGAATAACCCTAACTGCATCCGTTCACTTGATTTGCCTGTGGAATGTGGTGTAAACAGAGCGCTCATCCGTAGTACGGGCAAAGAAGGAGTTGTGCGCATTACGGCTCGAAATGATGCAGGAATGACTGCATCTATTCAACTTGAGACTTGTCCTGAAGGTATTGATGGTGCAAACAAAAACATGTCATCCAAAATTCCGCAATTCTCTCGTGGTGAGACTCCTTCAACACCATCATATTCCAATATAAGATATACACATCATCCTGTAAAAGTAGTGGCAGGATGCAATCAAGACGAAGCAGCAAAGAGCATCGACAATAGCGAGGACACGGAGTGGAGAAATGATGGAAAATCTTCAACAGCATGGATTCGATACGAATTCGACAAGCCTGTGAGTGTTGACGAGATTGTGATGAAACTCACTGGTTGGCGTCAACGTTCCTATCCTCTCGAAATATTTGCCGACCGCTCTCTTGTATGGGAAGGCAAAACGCCACGTACGTTGGGATATGTGCATCTTCCGATACATCATCCTGTAGAGGCAAAGAGTATTGTGATTCGTCTGAAGGGAGCTGCAACTAATGAGGAAGCCTTTGGACAAATCACTGAACTTGTTGCACCTGTTGCCAACGAGCTCGACCTCCTCAAGGCAAAAGATGGCGACAAGGTGCGTTCCGAACTTCGTATCGTGGAATGCGACTTTTTGCAGAATATGTTTTAACAAGCAAAAAAATCATCTCATGCTGAGATGCTGACTACTGACTCCTGACTTCGACAATGCGCCACCCATATGAGTGCTTTTTGTGTAACTCCTTGATTATCAATGTTGCAATTTGTAAAATTGTATAGGATTGTCTATCCGACCGTCCATAAACGGGTAAAGCTGGTCGATATTCAAACCG
>JAZLKO010000050.1:0-29202 GCA_045597685.1 Prevotella sp. | reverse complement strand
GCTTGCACCTGCTGCACCTACTGTAAATTCTACACCGTTCTGACTATTACTTCCAACTGTACTGCGGAGGTGAATGTCGGCTGTCATTGTGAATGGAGTGCCTTCTGCGAGTTTCTCGCTGTATGCATTTGAGTACATACCAGTACCATTTGATGTACGTGTACCAGCGGCTGCACGCAAGTAGTGGTTGCCGTTTGCTTCCTCACCAATTTCTGGATCGAAACGACCGCCTACCTGAGTACTCCAGTCTGCTGTTGCACCATTCTCATAATCCTGAGAGTAATATACTGTAGCCTGAGGAGCACCTACCTTAAATGCATCAAGATACATATATATCTGAGATGCTGATAAGCTATGCCATACAATGCGGAACTGAACGTCCTTTCCTGCGTATGCAGAAAGGTCGAATTTTTCAGATACATATTCTTGATTGTCAAGACATATAGGAGCAGTTTCAAAGTTGTAACTCTTAAGTTCAACTACGTTTTCACCATCAAGAAGTTCTACCTTGAACATATCTTCTTCATTCCATGCTGCTGGTCCATAACCAGTATTGCTGAAACGTCCCCATGCCACTGTCAACCAATCGAATGAAAGAACATTGCCATTAGTCAGTGTAATAACTGGTGAAGTCAAAGTAGCTGTATGAGTTTCCTCATCAAGTGCACTTGGTGCAGTTGAATAGAATACATCTTTATTTCCTGAAGGAGGAAGGTTCTTTGTCAGACCATTACGCTGCTTGTAGAAGCCCTTATTTTCTCCGACTGGAGTGCAAGACCAACCAGCAGGGAGTTCTCCTGCAGGAGCTGCAGCCATATTTACTTCGTAAGGAGCGACGCCCTTAGTAGCAGCCCAGCAATTAACGTACTCTGGGTCCCAAGAAACAGCCTTGTCGTTAGCTGAGAAAGCTGTGAAATAATAAGAAGTAGATGGGAGAAGTCCTTCAACTGTGAATTCGCCTGTGCCACCTACGTAAGCAATCTTACCGCAAGGGTTGCCTGATGCATCATAAAGCTGGTCGCCAGCCTTTACTGCAGGAGTAATTTCACCAATAGCTGCATATGCGCCATAGTTGCCAGGGTTGTGAGTTGAATCGTTGTAAGCTACGATAACATTGTGATTTGCCTCGTCTGCCTTTACACTGAATTTAATCTTGTCAGTATATTGCTGTTCGTCGAGAGCCTTGAGTTCTGCAGGAGCAAGCAAGTCAGCTGTAGGGACAACAATAGCTGCCTTAGGAGCACCTTCAATGAGATACTTAGGACCACCATTACCATTATTGTATGGATAAGCGGTTACATAATAAGTTGCGCCTTCTTCTGGACTCTTGCCGCCTTCATCCTTGATATTCCTTGACAAAAGTCTTCCTGAATGGATGCTTACAGTAGCATTGCCAAGAACATCGTCATCGTTGTAAGTTACGCCTTCAACTGGAGTCATAGTAGGAGCAGCATTCTTGCTTACGAGCATTACATATCCGTCAGATGCTCCTTCAAAAACCTCTACGACATTAGCCTTGAGCTCGAAATAAGTGCTTCCATGTCTCTTTACGAAGCTGAGAGAAGGAGCCATAGTTGGAGTAACTGCATGCTGTTCGAATGTCAAGCTATCGAGGAACATATCTACACCCTTAGAGAATTCGCATCTCCAAGTCATCTTAACCTGAACTTTCTTTCCAGAATATGCAGACAAGTCAATAACTTCGTATGCCCATTCCTTATTTGCGAGGCATTCAGGAGCATTTTCGTATGTATAGTTCTTTGCTAATGTGGTAACACCATCGCAAATAACCTCGAACTTCAGGTATTCGCCTGTTTCTGCCCAGTTTTCAGGACCATGACCAGCGCCCTTCATTCCGTACATACCCTTTTCATCCATGCGCCACTTGAAAGTATATTTACAATCCTTTGTCAAAGTAACCTCTGGAGAAGTAAGTGATGCTGTCCAGTCATTATCTCTAAAACGAGTATTGGTTCCTTGCAGAACTAAAATTTGAGTTGGATGAAGGTTATCGCCACCAATGTTAGCCTTTTGTACATAGAAACCTTCACGGTCGCCACCAGGTTCTGAAGTCCAGCCTACTGGCTGATTATTTTCAGGAGCCTTGTCCAATGCAACTGAATAAGGAACTGTGATTTCAGTTGTTGCCCAAACCTGAAGGAAGTCAGGGTCCCAAGCAAGCTGTTCGCCATCAGAAGCGTATGCTACGAAATAATAAGGTGTAGAAGCTTTGAGGCTACTTACAGTGAAAGTAGAACCACTACCAGGAGTTGGTACACCTACATAGACAACTTTACCTACCTGTTTGCCGTTTTCGTCAAGGATAGGGTCATTCTTCTTAGAAGTTGCAGACAAGTTGCCTGGATAAGGGCGTGTGCCATAGTTACCTGGATTGTAAGTTGAATCGCATGCAGCAACTATGATTGTCTGACCAGCAGCATTACCCTTCACACCAAGTCCGATTGAAGTAGCAGCAGTTGATCTAACCCAAAGAGAGTCAGGAGCAGTTGTTCCTGCCTTTGGAGTTGCTACAGATGCCATTGGAGCACCATCGATGAGATACTTAGGACCTTTCGCGCCAATCTTGTTGTATGCAAATGCCTTTGCATAGTAAACACCTGGTTCCATGCCATAAAGGTTATGTACTGTACCAGAAGATGCGTAAACTTTAGAGTTACCTACAGAGTCGCCTTCTACGTATGCTATTCCATCAGCAGGGTTTGTGTCAGGTTCAGCGTCCTTAGAAAGAAGCATCATATAACCTTCTGCATCACCATCTTCAGGTTCTTCGATAGTTGCTTTGAATGTATAATAACCATCCTGACTTGACTTCTTATCGTCAATCTTGACAGCAACAGCATTCTTAGTTGGAGCAACAACATCAGGAGCACCAATAAATACAACCTTTGTTCCTTCTGGAGTAGCCTGAATAGTTGAAACATTACCACAACTATTAGCAGCAGCAACAGGGTTAATCAAGAAGTCTGACTTGCCGTAGCTTGTGAAACCAACATACTCATAGACTTTTTCAGTAAGAGCCATAGTCATGTTTCCACTCTTAGTTTCATTTTCCAAGCCCTTAACTATCCAATAGATAGTACCATCTTTAAGAATGTGAAGTTGATATCCCCAAAGAGTAGTCTTAGCTGTGTCCACAGCTTCTTCCTTAGTAAGTTTGCTTGCATCTGAAAGAAGAACATTCTTGAACTCAACAACGAGTTCTTCTGCTGAAGACTTGTAGCTAATCTGCAACTGGTCGGCACCAACACGTGTGAAACGAGTGTTGCTGTAGAGACCGATTGCGTATGGTATGCCATTGTAGCCATACCAATTGTTATTAGCCTTAAAAGTCAGTTTCTGGTCAGCTGTTCCAAGAACAACATAGCCATTAGCACAGATACCAAACTGGGTAAATTTCTTGCCCAGATAATTGAATTCGAATCCGATAGGGAAGCCTGTGACATCGGTCATTTCCTTCTGTGCAAGAACTTTCCCTTCTCCATCGAGAGCATAACACATGCCATCGTACGCCTTTGTGGTGTCGGCAGCAGCTGTGTTCACGATAGTACCACCCACGAGGTCGGCGTAAGTGCCTTGCTCGCTCTTAGCGGTATATCCACAAACTTCCTGTGCATTCATAGAGAGTGCACAAAGAAGAGCAAAAATAGAAAAGATTAATTTCTTCATAATTCCATTTTTTGAGTTGAACATATAATTAATAAACACTAAATAATATCTAAACAACCCGTGGGTTGCGGGAAGCCGCAACCCACAGAGTAAAATTATTTGAGAATCATTGCAGCAACAGTAGTGATATCGTTCACATTGATTTCACCATCCTGATTTGCATCAGCATTTTCAGCATTCCATGATCCCTGAACGCTACCGTTCAAGATATATTCTGCAATTACAGTGATGTCATTAACATTTACAGTACCATCTTCGTTGGCATCACCAAGAAGCTGAGCTGCGCCACCACCCTTAACTACAGTGCCATCGAATGTTACGAGAGCAAGACAATAGTTGTCCTGTGCCTCTTCTTCAGCATTTACAGGGATACGGTCACCGTCATAATATGGACGATACTGCTGAGTCCAATGCATTACCCAATATCCATCAACATTGTTGATTACAGATGACAGACCTGAACGATTGGCTTGTGTGTCATAAACCAACTTTGGCTCAACAGCGTATGTTCCATCTTCAGAGTTGACAATAGCAATCTTATGCTTAGTATCGTTGAAGTTTGTATAGGTGTCACCTATCAGCCAGCTAATCATGAACTGATTGTCCTTACCTTTCTGGATAGTATGTGAACCTAATGTCTGCTGGTCAATTGGCTCAACAGATATACCTTCATCACCCCACTGGAGAACTCCGAGAGAGTCGATCTTCTGCATAATGTAAGCCTGATAAGACTGAGTACCATAGTTGTATTCAGTGAAAGTAGCGATAAATCCGTTACCGTCTGGTGAAGCAGTTACCAATGGCATACGCTGGCAGTTGTACTCGTCATAAGAGAGACGCATTATAGGTTTACCATCTTCGTTTGTATAACCTAATGTTCCGTCTGGCTTAACCCATGCAATGTATGCATGATAAGGTTCGCTCATATCTGGCTGATAGTTGAATGTAATGTAGAAACCACCCTTTCCATCACTACCAGAATTTATACGAGTCTGGAGAGTTGGCATTTCGCCCCAGCTGCCTGTGAACAGACTCAAACCGCGAGAGCTGATATTTGGCCATGCTTCACTACCATCAGGATTATATTTCTTTGCATAGATAGAGTATGCGCTCGTGCGCGCGTAAACCATATAATAATTACCATCCTCGCCGAGTACCAGCATTGGGTCTGCATAGAAATCTGCATTCTTTCCAAGACGAAGGTCATCGAGCTTGGTGAGAACTTTTCCTTCCTTTGATACATGTACACGTTCAATATACTGAGTGTATGATGATTGATATTGAGCAGGACGAGTCCATGCGAATACATTTGTTCCGTTAGGGAGTTCGAGGATACTCATCCAACTGCACATTTCAGCCTCCATATTTTCGTCGATGTTCACGCCATCGCGATCCCATACACTTGTTCCGTCTGGACGGAAACGATAAGCTGTAACTGTTACCCTTGAGCCATTGAGTGAACGGAAGTCATTAATAGCCACTGTAACTGTACTGTCTGAGTTTGCATGGAGATACTGATTTACTTTAGTCCAAGAAGAGTTAGCATAGTTGGAAACCACGATACCTAAATCACCGAATTTCTTGTTACCCATCTTGTCGATACCATTTAGGTACATAGTATAAACCGTCTGATCAAGATCGGCAACAGTTGTGTGTGATGGATGATAGATGAAATACCAAAGAGTACCATCAGCACCCATTACCTGCTCGTTAGCATACTGATTTGTTCCTGTAGGAAGAGCACGCAGACCATAGACTCCGTCGGTTCCCCACTTAGAGTTAGTGAAATCCAAATCTTCTGGTTCTGGTTCATCTGGATGACCTACAACCAACTCGCCATCGAAAGTAACAAGTGCAAGACAGTTGTGTGTCTTTGTTTCTTCTTCAGCATTTATCGATTCACGGTCGCCTTCATAGATAGGCTTATAATCTTGTATCCAGTGAAGAATCCAATATGCTTCTTTCTGATTTACAATAGAGGTCAGATTTCTGCGGTAGCTCTGAAGGTCTGACATTGTAACAATACCCTGTTCAGGATTTACGAATGAATGGTCTTTTGCGTCAAAGATTGCATAATAGTTCTTTGTATCACTATATGGCTTTTCTGTAGGACCATTGACCCAAGTCAGAAGGAATTGTCCGTTGTAGCCAGGCTGCAAATTAGCAGAACCGATATTTTGTGCCTTCTGTGGCTGGAAATCGTAACCATTGTCGCCCCACTGGAGGTTTCCGAGTGAGTCAATCTTCTGAATGCTCAAGCCTTCAAACTGCTGATAAGCCTGGTTGTAGTACAAAATAGCTGCAATAAAGCCGTTTCCATCTGGTGAAGGGATAATCTGAGGCATTCTCTGTGCATTGTCTTCATCGTAAGAGAGACGTACAGGTGCCTTACCGTCTGAATTAGTAAATCCAAGGCTTCCGTCAGGTTTTACCCAAGAGATATATGCGTGATAAGGTTCATTGTCTGAACCTGGAGCTGCATTGTAAGCAATGAGCACACCGCCCTTGCCATCGCTCTTGACATTCAATCGTACCTGAAGCATATTTACTGAGCCCCAGCCTCCAGAATAAACACTAACTCCACGGCTACTTACATTAGGCCATGCGTTAGAACCGTCTGCATTATATTTCAATACATAAATGCTTTGTGAACTTGTACGTGCATATACCAAATAATATGTACCATTTTCACCTGCTACAAGTGCTGGATAACTATTGTAGTCAGAAGCAGGATTACCTATGCGGAAATCATCGAGTTTATTCAGCTTGACACCTTCCTTAGAAACATGGCAACGTTCCAAAACCATTGATGAGCCTGAATAGCTTGGAGAACGCATCCACACGAATACGTTTGTGCCATCAGTAAGTTCTGTAATTGTCATACCGCAAGCAAATGAATAGTTGCCTGCTTCATCGATATTAATACCATCGCGATCCCATACGCTTACAATGTTTGAACCATCCATGCGGAAACGATAAGCTGTATAAGTAAGATTGCCTTGTGCTTCTGCGTTACGGCAGTCGCGAACTACCATTGTTACCGAACCGTCAGAGTTTGCGTAAAGTGTCTGACCGATTTCTGTCCATGAGCGGTTAGGATAATTAGATACAACTATACCCTTGTCGCCTAAAAGCTTGTTACCAAACTTATCGATTGCATTGAGGCACAAATTGTAAGTAGTTGTCTTAATATCTTCAACAGCATCGCTTTCTGGTGAGTAAGCATAGTACCAGAGAATACCGTCTGTACCAATAACACGTTCTGTACCATATTCGTTTGTTCCTGCAGGAAGAGCTAACAAGCCGTAATCACCATCTGAGCCCCACTTTGAATGACTGAAGTCACCAGGAGTTGGGTCATCTGGATGATCTGGATCGTCTGGATCATCTGGATCATCTGGGTCATCTGGACGAGGACCAGGACCTGAACCGTCTCCATATTGGAAGAAGATGCGATAACCGTAATCTGCAATATTAGTGTTTGAAGCCAACTGTTTTCCTTCAGCATCATACCAATAAGCATTGCCACGTGGGAGAATCATACCATCACCCCATGCATCCTGTATTTCAAAGCAATACATTCCGCCTTTTTCAGTTACTTCGAATGATTCTTCGTATGTTTCCTGTGTTCCATCCTCGTAAGGACCAAATTCGTCAACAATATTTCCATCAGCATCAAGCACACGGAAAGTATTATCAGCTGCATAATTGTCGGTCTTGATTTTGACAGTTACCTTACCTTTTATATAAATCATACCAGCAAAGTCGCCCTTAATCTTCTGAGTGTTGACAGCCTTGCCATTGGCAGCTTTGAGTTCCAGCGTATATGGATTAGCGTCATTATACTGTTTTGACCAGTTAACAGGCACTTTTACGCATGCTTTTTCGTGTGCAGGAATATTTACGTCAACAACTGTCTCTGTAGTCTTTTCATTGAAAGTAACATCAAAAGACAGTTTTGTCAAAGTTTCGCTACCTTTGTTTGTTACGTAACATTCCATGAAGTTGAAACCATAGTTTCTTGAAGGAGTAATCTTGTAAGGTTCCAGCTTTACATTCATTGGAGCAGTTACGCCAGGACACTTAACATGAGTTTCTGCAACATTCAGAATTTCATGGTTGTTCTTTGCGTCAGTATCAATTACGAATGCCAGAATGTCTGTATTGAAAGCATCTGTAGGAATACCTCTGTAATCACTTGGCAAAGTGTATTCATAGTGAGCCTTTACATATTTACCATCAACTGTGAGAGTACCATTTTCAAGTTGTGTAGTACCATCACCGTTGATAACATCACCCCAAACTGGAGTAATCATATCGCGGAGCATGTGGTTGTGCTCGTATTCAGTTACGTCATCAGCACCATGCTGCATACCGATAATACCATTTTGCAACAATGACAGACACAAAGCAGTCTTGCCTGCCTCAATGCCTTTCTGATAGTAGAGTTCAACGTCGATAGAAATCTTCTTTGAATCGCTATCGTATGAACTCTCTGTGTAGATATTGACATCCGCAGTATTCTGCGCAATCATTCTACCACAGCGTACCCAATAACTACGAGATACCAACAAACCTCCGAAATCAGGAAAACTCATACGATTGAGTACACCTGTCGGATAACTGTCAATTCCAAAGAAATTGTGCAGTTCAATACCATCTTCAGTACGAAAATCAGGATTGTCAATCGCTGTCGGAGTAGCGTAGCTGCCAGCATGTATTGCAATGCTGTGAGTAATTTCTGGTTGAGCTGTGCGCAGCGCTTCAATTCTCTTGTGAGCATCTGGACAGTTACCACATTTGAATCCCGTGTAATCCTCAATGAGGAAGTGACGGGTTTGTGGCAGTGTTGATACTTTATACTCACCAGCATAGGCTGTTGCTGAAAGTATCAGTGCCACAAACAATGTTAAAAACTTGAATTTTTTCATGATTAAAATTTTAAAATATAAAAAACAAAAATATTATTTCTTCACTAAAAAAAACGCGAATTATATTATTATTTTCATGTTATTCTTTCACTTTTACATCTTTATACGTGCAATAATTGCGCAAAGGTACACATTTTCACCTTTTATATAATTTAAATAAATGTTTTTTTTATTTTTTTTAACAAAATACAATAATAAAATAAATATTTTATTCACGCCACTCCAATTTTAAATAATTTTGCCGCCCATTATATATTATAATTTTATTAACATGAAAAAAGTACTTATTTCATCGCTTATTTGCTGCTTTGCCAGTTTGGCAATGGCACAAATGCCAGACCTTGTCTTGAAAGATATCCATGGCAAAAAGGTTGCCGTAAACACACTCGGCAAAAAAGGTAAACCAGTTATTATCGACTTTTTCGCCACTTGGTGCAAACCTTGTCTGAGAGAACTCAACGCTATCGCCGACGTTTATGAGGATTGGCAGAAAGAGACTGGATGCCAACTTGTCGCAGTTTCCATTGACCGTGCACAGAACATTAACAAAGTTGCCCCATTGGTTAGCGAAAACGACTGGCCTTTTGAAATGGTGCTACTCGACCCTAATAGTGACTTGCAGCGCAGCCTCAGTATTCTTAACCCTCCTTATGTTCTCATCCTCGATGGAAACGGTAAGATTGTGTTTAGGCACAATGGCTATAAGGATGGTGACGAAAAAGCAATACTCGCTGCATTGAGAAAACTCAAGAAAAAAACAAAATAATGTCTAATTCATTCACAACAATACAGTCAAAGGCAAAAGTAACATTTGCCTTTTTTGTCGGGTGCCTATTGCCTGCCAGCCAATCTTTTGCTCAGGAAGAATACACCGAGCCTGAACAAGCACCTGCTGTCACTTTGAATGGTAGTATCCAGAGCGACATGATGGTTGCCCCACAGACTGATGCTGCAATTGGAGCATTCGATGATTCTTACGACAATTCATCTTTTCTTACCAACACTTTTATTGACTTGCAGTTGCAAAGCAAATGGATTGATGCTGGTGGAAGGTTCGAATTGAAAGAATGGCCTATGCCAGGTTTCCAAGACATGTACAACGATTTCAAAGGATGGGGTATGCCAAACCTTTGGGCTAAATTCAAAACAAAAGTTGCTGATGTCACACTTGGTACTTTCTATGAACAGTTTGGCTCTGGATTTATTCTCCGTGCCTACGAAGAACGTTCTTTGGGAGTAGATAATTCAATACTTGGTGCAAGAGTTGCTGTGCGCCCTTTCAATGGTGCACAGATAAAAGCCATCTGCGGAAAGCAGCGTGCCTATTGGGACTGGGATACTGGCCTCATTTCTGGTGCTGACGCCGAATTGTCATTGGAAGAACTGATAACAAAATGGAGTGAAAATGGTACCCGTCTCACTATCGGTGGTTCTTGGATAAACAAGCGCGAAGATCCTGACGAAACAATAATGGCTGATGTTACACATAAGCTCAACCTGCCTGAATTCGTCAATGCCTTCGATGCCAGAGTCAGATTCCAAAAAAATGATTTCGCTGCCCTTGCAGAATATGCTCAGAAAAGTGCTGACCCTAACACTCTGAACAACTTTATTTATAGCAAGGGTACTGCGGCTATGTTGTCACTCAGTTACACTCACACGGGATTGTCGCTCTTAGCACAGATGAAACGTTCCGAGAACATGGGATTCAGAAATAAGCGCAATGTGCCAACATTGTGTTCAGCATACTACATCAATCACCTGCCAGCATTTACGCTCGACCACACTTATACCTTGGCAGCCTTATATCCTTATGTCACACAGCCTGAAGGTGAATGGGCTTATCAAGGAGCTATCGGATATAATTTCAAACGCAAGACTGCCCTCGGTGGAAGATACGGTACAAAACTGAAACTCAACTACTCATTGGTAAAAGGTTTGGAAAATAACAATATCGATGGTGAGAGAGGAACTGAAGGACCCAAAAATAGTTTTTTCAAGAATGGCGACATTTACTATCAAGATTTAAACCTTCAGATTGACAAACGCTTTACAAAGCAGTTTGAGGGACACTTTATGTATATGTACCAGCAGTTCAATAAGACTGTACTACGCGGAGAAGGCGGTAACATCTACAGCAATATTTTTATTGGTGATGGTAAATGGACTATAAACGACAGATTTACTCTGCGTGCCGAAGCTCAGTACCTTCTCACAGAACATGAAAGTGGCGATTGGGGCTGCGGACTTGTTGAATTATCAGTTGCACCTTATTTTATGTTTAGCGTATCCGACCAGATTGGACGCACCGAACCAGAGAATGGTGTATATGGGGAAAAAGCACATTATTATAATGCTACCATTACCTTTGACTACAAGGCTCATAGGATTATGGTTGGCTATGGTCGCACACGTGCAGGCTACAACTGCACAGGTGGCGTTTGCCGCTTCGTCCCTGCAAGCAAAGGAATCACAATCAATTATAACTATAATTTCTAAAAAAAACTGCACCTCCAAAAAAATAGAATGGCTATAGTTTTCTATAGTTTTCTATAGTTATCTATAGTCATCTATAGAATCTATAGAAAACTATAAAAAAAATCGCATTTTAAGGATAAATAAATCATGAAACAAATTTTCACTATACTGATTCCCTCATTCTTTATTTTGACACTCTTTTTTTCATGTTCAAATATTGCTGAGGATGAACGGCTAATCTATGTCGAACCTGTAGAACCTATAGAGCCTGAAGAACCAGAACAGGTTCCACGCAATGTCTTGATTGAAGATTTCACAGGTCAGCGTTGCATAAACTGCCCTAAAGCAACTGAGGCCATCGAACAGATAAAAGAAATCTATGGTGACAAAGTCATATCAGTAGCTATTCACTCTGGTCCGAATGGAGTTGACAAAGATGGAAACTATAAAGGAGTTCCTTTTCAAGGTCTGGCAAACAGCGTAGGCAATGAATATTGGGACAAATGGTTCACCAGCGGAACTGGTCAGCCTATAGCAAAAATCAACAGAGGAGAACCTTCCAACGACTACAACAACTGGAGTGCAGAAGTAGCACAAGCTATTCAGTCTGCTACAGATGTGCAGATCTCTGCCTATACAGAATATAATTCTGATACTCGCCAACTGACGATATACACCTCTCTGATAGGCAAAGCCAATAACTCTGCAAAACTACAGATTATCCTCACTGAGGACAGCATACAGTCGCTGCAGATAATGCCTGATGGAAGCTACAATTCCTATTACGTCCACAATCATGTGTTCCGCGATGCGGTAAATGGAACATGGGGCGAAGATATTACGTTTGATGAAAACATTATAGAAAAACAGCACACCTACTCTATTCCAGAAAAATACATTCCTGAAAATATGAATGTGGTGATATTCATCTATAATTCAAACGGCGTTGAACAAGTTATATCCGAACCAGTCATATCAAGTAATATCAATTAAATAATTATGAAAAAAATTTTTACTTTCTTAGCAGCATTGATGGTCACTGCCTACATCTCTGCTAACGACACATTCCAGTTCTGCTACCAGGACGGTACAGTAATTCCTTCAGGCAGCACAATCACAGCCGACCAGGTTGAAGAAGACCCATTCTTCGGTGACAAGATGATTCTGTCAGGCATCTATGTAAAAAACGCAAGTGAAGACTATGCCAACGTAAATCTCACTTACACAATTAACAGCATTACAAACGGCACACTCCAAGTATGCTTCCCAGAGAATTGCTACACCAAGGACAAACCTGGTACTTATGACAATGGCACTGGCGAACTCGCTCCAGGAGAAATCAGGTCTATGCAAACCGAATGGCTACCAACTGCCGATGGCATCTGTAGTGCCACTTTCACTATCAGCGAAGTCAGCCTGGGTAAAATTGAATGTTCTACCATTACAGTGAATTTCCAAAATGGCAAAGTTGCAAAGGAAACAATCTGGGGCTACTATAATGGTGACGGAAAGGATTTAGAGGGACTTGGTGCGAATGCTACATCCTATAATATTGCCATTTTCGTTCCTGGTGATGGCTTTTTAGGAGGTAGCAAAATTTCAGGACTTAAGATTCCTGTTGCTGAAGGCGCTTGCGTCTCAAAAATCACCGGTTGGGCAGCAAATGAGTTAGGAGTCACAATGTCATATCTCGCAACAAAGGATATGGCGACCATTCCTGCGGGGCAGTCTAAAAATCTCAATGATATTTATGGAACAATAACTTTCGACACACCAATCACAGTTCCTGCCGAAGGATGCTATGTTGGTTATATGATCGACCTGTCGTCAATTGCCACAACAGGAGGAAAATATCCACTACTTCTCGACCCTACCCAATATGATGATAAGGGAGGTTTCGCCTACATGAACAAAAACTGGGATGTTATTGGTTCAGTGTATGGTGTTTCTGGTATGCAAGTCATCCTTCAAGACGTAAATCAGCCTGCATTTGCTGCAAAAATTGAATCTGTAGATAGATTGATTACGGCAGTCAATGAAGAAAAAGAAGTCATAGCACACATAGTTTCCGATGGTAGTGAAGACGTGAAGAGCATTGAGTACTCTGTAGATATCAATGGTGTCGTAACAACTGGTACAGCTACAGTCGGCATACCTGGCGGATTCAGCAATAAAGGCTCTGCAAACATAAAGATCAAAGCCCCTGGCACAATAGGAAACTACACGGCAAATATCAGTATCACTAAGGTTAATGGCGAGGCAAACGAATACGCAGCCAATGTCACTTCTGCAACTATTGCAAATGTTCTGCGCAAGGTTGAGCGAAACTCTGTTGTAGAACAGCTTACTGGAACAAACTGCCCATGGTGCCCTATCGGTCATGCAGCTATGCATAATTTCCGTGAAAAATTTGGTGACAGATTTGTCGGTATAGCAATCCATCAGTATAGCGGTTCACCTGCTATTGATGCCATGTTTACAAAGAATTACAGACAAATCGGCTGGACATCAGCACCTTCTGCACTTCTTGACGGCTACACAATGATGGACTCAAACTTCCTCATCGATGGTTCAGGCAAATATGATAGCGTATTAGACGACTTTGCTGAATATTCTAATATTTATGCCCTTGCTGATATTAATGTCACAGCAAAATGGGCTGATGAAGATAAGAAAACTGTACAAGTTAATGCTGACATTGAAGCACTCACTGATGGCGACTACACTATTGGCTATGTATTACTCGCCGACAGCCTCCACGGCACAGGAACATCGTTCAGACAGAGCAATAATCTTGCTGCATATACTCCTGCACAATTTGGAGTCACTGACCCTGAGTTGATGAAATATTGCAAGGGTGGCATTTATGGTCAGACTTATCTCTATCCTTATTTCATGGACGTTCTTGTGGCAAGTTCTTACAATTCATCAGGCATCAATCAAGCAGATGATTTAGGACTAATGTCTGCAGGCGACAAGAAATCCAATAGCTACGTTTTGACATTGCCAACAACACCAAACGTTCTGGTTAATACACTTAATCAAAATAAGCACAATGTCTATGCAGCTGTTCTTGTATTCGCGCCAGATGGAACAATCGCAAATGCAAAGCGCATTAAAGTTGGAAATGGTGGACTGAAGGGCGATGCCAATGGCGATGGTCAGGTTAACGTCAACGACATTGCAACCATTGCAACTTACATTTTGGAAGGCAAAGCTGACCCATTCGTATTTGATAATGCAGATGCTAATAGCGATGGTCAAATCAATGTAAACGACATTTCTGCTACTGCATCTATCATTTTAGAGAAATAACTTTCCAAATTATAACTTCCAGCAAATAGGGCGTTGCAAAATTTGCAACGCCCTATTTGCATATTATCTTTTCAGTTCGCTGCCATATTTGTGTTACATTATTTTTGACGGTGCAAAGATAAAAATTTTATAAACTACAAAAAATTTTGGCAACGTTGCCGTTATTTTTATTGACATTCAGGAGTTCTCCCACACATCAATACCTTATCTTACCCTTATCAAAACCTCTTACTCACAATTTGCTCACACAGACTACACTCTATCGCTACTCTATAGGAGTGAGTAAATTGTGAGTAAGATGTGAGTAAAAGGCAGATATAAGGAGCTCAAATGCCAAGGCATTAATTGATAATTGACAATTGATAATTCACAATAGGAGTTAAGACAAAACAATTTACAATTTACGAATTTACAATTTACGATTTATTTACGATTTAATCAATTTACAATTTAACTCTGAATTTCAAAGTTCAGCGTTATCGTTATCGTTATCGTTGTTCATCGTCTGAGTCAGTAGTTAAAGCATCTCCTGCGAGCATCAATCCTCCCACAGTATTTTCCCATTGACTCGTAATTCCATCATGTCAAATAAAACTTAAACTACCAGCTTCTTTTAAGAAGTTGGTAGTTATAAATGTGCGCCTGACAGGAATCGAACCTGCACATCGTGAGATACTAGATCCTAAGTCTAGCGCGTCTGCCAATTCCGCCACAGGCGCTAAAAGCGGTGCAAAGGTAAGAAAAAACGTCTTAATAAATTAATAATTAATAATTAATAATTAATAATTAAGTTTATTTAACCTTAGCGACTAAATTCCTGTGGAATGGGACTCTTGATGATTTGCGAGGCCTTCCTTCAGAAAATTAATAAAGGCTGGGACATCTTCATCGTAACTGCGTGGAGACGTAAGCTGATTCTCATCTGCCCCAATCAGTACATAGTATGGTTGTGCATTTGCACCATATTTCTCTTGCTGAAGTTTGCTCCACTTCTCCCCTATTCCATCGCGCTTGTCGTCAACATAGAGCGTTACTACGATGTAGTCGTTTTCCATTATCTTCTTGACTTCAGAATCGGTGAATACTGCTGCTTCCATCTTGCGGCAGTTCACACAGCCATAACCTGTAAAATCAATGAATACGGGTTTTCCTTGCTTCTCGGCTGCCTTTAGTGCCAAATAGTAGTCATCGTAATGGTTTTCGTTCAGACTCTGTTCCATAGGAGGCAGGAAAGCACTTACCTGTTTCAGAGGTGCGCCCCACATTCCTGGAATGAGATAGCCAGTAAGCACTCCACCCAATAGGATAACGATAAGTTTGAGGACGATGAACTTACGACTTTTCACCAATGTGTAGATGCCATAGATTGCCATTGCTGCAAAGATTGCTATCCAGAGAAGTATAAAGAGCCATCGTGGCAGAATGCCCCATCCGTAAGCCAAGTCAGCAACGGAGATGAATTTCAATGCAAATGCCAGTTCGATAAAAGCCAAAGATACTTTCACGATGTTCATCCAGCTACCAGACTTCGGCATTGCCTTGAGCCAGTTTGGAAAGATGGCAAACAATGCAAACGGAACGGCTAAAGCCAAAGCAAAGCCAAACATTCCGATTGTCGGAGCCAATATCTCACCTGATGCAGCAACTCCTACTAATAAGACTCCAATCAGCGGACCCGTACACGAAAACGACACGACCACCAACACCAGTGCCATGAGAAAGATTGAGAGCACAGACAAGCCTCCCATCTTTTCCGACTTGGAGTCGAGACTGTTTGCCCAGCTGTCGGGAAGTCGCATTTCAAACATTCCAAAGAACGAGAGTGCAAAGACGATGAGCAGCACAGCAAAGAAGATATTTGCCACTGCATTGGTTGCCAGTTCATTCATTGCAGCTGCACCGAATATCAACGTTACAGCAAGCCCGAGCACAAGATAAATTACTATGATTGACAAACCGTAAAGGATTGCTTCCTGAATAGACTTTTTGCGCTCACTGTTGCGTTTCAGGAAGAAACTCACAGTCATAGGAATCATAGGCCAAACACATGGCGTGAGCAACGCCAAGAGTCCGCCTATAATTCCTGCGAGCAAAATAGACATCAGAGTGCCAAAATCGTTTGGCGATTCTGCTGCAGTCGTTTTAGAGACAGAGGCGGTGTGCTTATACTCTACAGGAGTTGGTGGCAGACAGCTCTCGTCGTTGCAAGTGCCATACTCAAGGTAGCAGTCGATGGAATAGTCATCTTTAAGAACTTTGATTTTCTGTATGAAAGTAACACTATCTTCAAAATAAGATAGTTCCATTCCAAACATGTCATCGAAAATTGTGATTTCCTTGCCCTCTGTGGTCAGTCCACCAACGAGTTCCACACCATCCATCTTGTTGACATGGAAAGTAGCCCAGATTGGTCCGGCATCTTTGTTTTCCGGAGTTTCTAAGGAATACACATGCCATCCTTTGTCGATAGTGGCTTTGAATACTATTTGTTCGCGGTCGCCAGAGGCTGTGAATTTGACAGGCTCAAGTATCTGTGCCCAAATAGATGTGCAGCAAAAGCAGACTGCAATCATTAAAAATAATTTACGCATAGAAAAAATATTTACGGTTTTGAGGTTTTACGGTTTTGAGGTTTTACGGTTGTAAGGTTGTACGGTTTTGAGGTTTTTACAAGAATGCGATTGTCAGACCTGCCATCACAATGCTCACCATGCTCATGAGCTTGATGAGGATGTTGAGAGAAGGACCTGATGTATCCTTGAACGGATCGCCGACTGTATCGCCTACGATTGTTGCTTTGTGACAGTCAGAACCTTTGCCTCCGAAGTTGCCTTCTTCAACCATCTTCTTTGCATTATCCCATGCACCACCAGCATTTGCCATAAACACCGCAAGAGTGAAACCTGCTGACAGACCACCTACAAGAAGTCCGAGTACACCAGCAACGCCAAGTACAAGTCCCACTACGATTGGGATGATGATTGCAAGCAGCGAAGGAAGAATCATCTCGTGCTGTGCTGAACGTGTTGATATCTCCACGCATCTGCTATAGTCAGGAGTAGCCTTGCCTTCAAGAATGCCTTTTATTTCGCGGAACTGACGGCGTACTTCTTCAACCATTGCCTCGGCTGCACGGCCTACAGCTCCCATTGTGATACCACTGAACAGGAATGCAGCCATTGCACCGATGAACACTCCTACTATCACTTTTGGATTCATCAAGTTGACCTGGAAATAATCCATAAATGAAGGAATGTCTTGAATCTGAGCCACAATATCCGATTTGCCCACACGTGCAATAGCCTCTTTGATTTCCTCAATGTATGAAGCCAAGAGAGCCAAAGCTGTGAGTGCTGCTGAACCAATGGCAAAACCTTTACCTGTTGCCGCTGTGGTGTTGCCAAGAGCATCAAGAGCATCAGTTCGCTGACGCACCTCAGCACCAAGTTCGCTCATTTCAGCATTACCGCCAGCATTGTCGGCAATCGGACCGTAAGCATCTGTTGCAAGAGTGATGCCAAGTGTAGAAAGCATACCTACTGCAGCAATGCCGATGCCATAAAGACCAGTGGAAAGGTTGGCTGCCGTCATTTCAAGCTGGAAACCATTAGCACATAGATAACTGAGCATGATAGCTATTGAAATAGTGACAACAGGTATCATTGTAGAAATCATTCCTGTGCCTATACCTTTTATGATTACGGTTGCTGCGCCAGTCTGTGAAGCAGCAGAAATCTGCTGGGTTGGACGATAAGAATGTGATGTATAGTATTCTGTTGCCTGACCAATGATAACACCAGCAGCAAGACCAGTAATGACTGAGAATCCAATACCTAACCAATTTTCAATCTGCAGCAGATACAGAATGATGAATGCTGCAACAGCGATGAGTGCTGCTGATGTGTTTGTGCCAAGGCTGAGAGATTTCAGCAAGTCCTTCATAGTAGCCCCTTCCTTAGTGCGCACAAGGAAAATACCTATCAGCGACAGGAAGATACCCACAGCAGCAATGAGCATAGGAGCAATGACGGCTTTCAGCTGCATGGCAGGCTGAAGGGCAAATGCTGTAGCACCGAGTGCTGCCGTAGAAAGAATACTACCGCAATAGCTTTCATACAGGTCGGCACCCATTCCAGCAACATCACCCACGTTATCGCCTACGTTATCAGCAATAGTAGCAGGGTTGCGTGGGTCGTCTTCTGGTATGTCAGCCTCAACCTTGCCAACGATATCAGCACCAACGTCGGCTGCCTTGGTGTAAATGCCGCCACCTACACGTGCAAACAAAGCCTGAGTAGATGCACCCATACCGAAGGTAAGCATTGTTGTGGTAATGGTTATCAGTGAACTAACACCAGCAGCCTGAAGAATGACAAACCAGATTGCGATGTCAAGCAGACCAAGTCCGACAACGACAAGTCCCATTACGGCACCACTGCGGAAAGCTATGCGCAAGCCTGCATTGAGACTTTTCTGTGCGGCATTGGCTGTACGCGCAGAAGCGTAGGTGGCAGTCTTCATTCCGAAGAAACCTGCCAGTCCAGAGAAGAAACCGCCAGTGAGGAATGCAAACGGAACCCAAGGGTTCTGCATCTGGAATCCATAGGCCATAATAGCGAAGATTACTGCCAAGACAAGAAATACAATGACTACAACTTTATATTGCTGTTTGAGATAAGCCATCGCACCCTTACGGACATGTTCGGCAATCTCTTTCATACGTGGTGTGCCCTCATCGGCCTTTCTCATCTGCTTGAAAAACACCCAAGCCATACATAAGGCTACCAATGAAGCTACTGGCACCAACCAAAAAACAAATGGAATCTGCATAAGTAAATAATGTTTATAATAAAAAAAATCCAGGTATCACGCAATTAGATACCTGGACGATTGTTGTTTTTATCCGAGGAAACCGAGCAATACACCTGCTGCAACAGCAGAGCCGATGACACCTGCTACGTTTGGTCCCATAGCGTGCATGAGCAAATAGTTACGGCGGTCATATTCAAGACCTAAGTTCTGGCTGATACGTGCTGCCATAGGAACTGCGCTCACACCTGCATTGCCAATCAACGGGTTCAGTTTGTTGCCCTCTTTGAGGAAGAGATTCATCACCTTTACAAAGAGAACACCACTTGTTGTTGCGATGATGAATGCCATTGCTCCGAGGAAGAATATTTTTATAGTGTTCAGTGTAAGGAACTCGCTTGCCTGAGTAGAGCAACCTACTGTAAGACCGAGTAGCATTACAACGATGTTGTTGAGAGCATTGCCGGCTGTAGTTGACAGACGGTCAGTCTTTGTGCTTTCCTTCAACAGGTTACCGAAGAATAACATACCTAACAAAGGCAGACCTGACGGAACAATGAATGTTGTCAGCAGAAGTCCCATGATAGGGAACAATATTTTCTCTGTCTTTGTCACCTGACGAGGTTTAGGCATACGGATAAGACGTTCTTTCTTAGTAGTGAGCAGTCGCATCACAGGTGGCTGGATTACAGGCACGAGTGCCATGTAGGAATAAGCACACACCGCAATGGCACCCATCAGGTTAGGGCTCAACTTAGACGACAGGAAAATAGCTGTCGGTCCGTCGGCACCACCGATGATGGCAATTCCAGCAGCCTGATTAGGCTCAAAGCCTAAAGCCAGTGCGACCATATATGCTCCGAAGATACCAAACTGAGCAGCTGCACCTACCAGCACCAGTTTAGGATTGCTGATAAGGGCTGAGAAGTCGGTCATGGCTCCGATACCAAGAAAGACAAGTGGCGGATACCATCCTAACTTAACTCCCTGATAGAAGAAGTTCAGCACGGAATTGTCTTCGTAAAGTCCAATTTCCAGTCCTGCATCTGCACGGAAAGGTATGTTTCCCAATATAATACCCAATCCGATAGGGATAAGCAGCAATGGCTCGAAATCTTTTTTGATAGCAAGCCAAAGGAAGATAGCGCCCACAAGAATCATAATATAGTTCTCAAGCTGACCGTTAGCAAAACCGGTGTAAGTCAGGAACTCATTAAAATTCTTTAATAGGAAGTCTAAAGTCTCGTTCATATTATCCGATTGTTACCAATGTTGCGCCTTCCATTACAGAATCGCCCTTGCCTACCAGAATAGAAGTAATAGTACCTGCTGTTTCTGCCTCGATGTTGTTTTGCATCTTCATTGCTTCAAGAACGACAACTGTGTCACCAACCTTTACTGTCTGTCCAACCTGAACCTCAACACTTGTGATAGTTCCTGGCAGAGGAGCAAGAACTTTCTTGCCTGCACCTGCAGCAACTGGAGCAGCAGCCTTAGGAGCTGGAGCAACAGCTGGAGCTGGAGCAGCAGCCTTAGGAGCTGTCAAAACTACAGGTTTCTTTGCTGTAGGACGCATACGCTCTTCAAGTTCAACCTCAAAAGGTTTGTCGTTTACAGTTACTTTTGCTACATTACCTTCAATCTCTTCGATGTTTACTGTATATTCAACACCGTCAACTTTGTACTTATAAGTCTTCATATCGTTAATTATTATTTAATTATTTACAACTATTAAGTTTGCTGTTCCAGCAAGTATTTTTCCGCTGGATGGTAATTATACCACTTTCTTTTACATGAGCTTCGTTTGTCATCTCATGGATAGCCATTGAAATCACAGCAATATAAGCCGGATTGGTCGCATTCATTTGCGAAGACTGTTGTTTTGCCATAATTGTATGTTATTTATCTTTAAAGTATTAGTATTCTTGCGGATTGTAATGACACCACTCTCTGTGTCATGCACATCTTCATTATACTCGTCAAGAGCCATGGCAATGACCGCCATAATCACATCTTTGTCGGTAGTCTTTCTAACTGCAACTGAAGCCGTTGTTTGGACTGGAGTTTCTTCTGCAGCTTCTTTTTTAGCAAGGCTAATTGAAACTTTTCCGAAAATCTTCATGAAGACATACAACAGAGCCAGACATCCAAACACAACTCCCATTGAAAGAATAGCCAAGAGAAATCCGTGAGGGTCGCTTGTCTTGATTTTCTCGACCTTTGAAAGTTCTTGCTTAGTAACATTGTTGGCATAAGGAGTAACCTTTTCTTCTTTGCAAACAATCCACTTGTCAGCACCATCGGCTATGCGGGCATAGCTTGTGTTGGAATCTAATGCAGGAATTGTCACCGAGTCAATCAGGTTCTTAGCATTGCCATCATAGAATGCCAACCAAGTTTCTTGTCCTGGCTGAACCTTGACACTCAGATGGTTTGGACCTTTTTCCGGTGCACTATTTAAAAAGAGGAGCAAATGATGCCTACCACCAATCAGCGACTCGTCGAATCCGTTTGGAATCTGACTCATCAACTTCATTCGGTCGGGCACACTCATGTTTTCGTTGAGCACAGCCTTATCCGTTGTGAGGTACATTCCACGGACATTGTAAGTGGTGAACGAATTATTCACCAACTCTACCCATGGCAATGTATGACCGTACTCATCAAGGTAATTGCCTGTATTGTTAGTCATGACCTCATTAATTCTGATGTTCTTTGCTCCCTGACCGAACATAAATGAAGTCGCTGTAAACAATACGGCAAACAGTAATCCGAGTTTTTTCATAAATTTATTTTGTTAATGTCGAGTTTCGTCAAATTGTCAAAATTTTGTCATCAAATTTTAAAAAATCCAATTTGGCGCGAAGGTAAGAAAAAACTTTGTTTTTTAATTGAAAATCGACAATTGATAATTGATAATTAAGTTTTTTTAATAATTAATAATTAAGTTTATTTAACCCCAAAAACCATCAATAATCAACCGTAATGTTTGACCATAAACTCAAATCGGTCATTAGACCGCTATGCGCTAATGACCGATTTGGGATAATAAGACACCTTATTTAATAAAACCTCATTCTTGTTGTATTCCAAGTTTTGCTTTGAGTTGAGGTGCAAGCGACTGGCGAATGGCTAAAACCATTTCACAAGTATTGTCGAATGATTGTGAAATAATACGTGGATTCATGTCTTTTATCACTTTCATCACATCGTTCATCTCTATATAAGAAAAATGGTGTGTGATGATTTCTTCCACAAGCCGTTCTTCAATAAGCGAATCGGCAATTGCCAATCGGGCTGCCTCACGATAAGCCACAATGAGTCCACTTGTACCAAGATTCACTCCACCATAATAGCGTACAACTACAACAAGGGTATTGGTAAGGTTGTTTGAGTTAATCTGACCGAGGATGGGTCTGCCTGCCGTTGATGATGGTTCACCATCATCGTTTGCACGAAACTCTGTGCGTTCACACCCTAACATATAAGCATAGCAGATATGACGGGCATCATAGTATTGTTTTCGGTATTGTGTAAGTAGGTCTTTTATTTCATCGAGAGTCTCAACATGATGGACAAAGGCAAGGAACTTACTCCGTTTTTCGGAATAAGTTCCTGTGCCTGTTTTTTTTTCCGATATGGTGAGATAGGTGTCCATTCCTGCTTATTCCAGTTTATGAATCACGAGTCCGCTGCGGAGCTTAGGTTCAAACCAAGTTGCCTTTGGCGGCATTATCTTTCCACTATCGGCAATGTCCATTATCTGCTGCATGGAAACAGGATAGAGTGCCAAAGCAGCACGCATTTCGCCAGAATCAACACGACGGACAAGTTCACCGAGTCCACGCAAACCACCAACGAAATCTATTCGCTGTGAGCTGCGCAAATCACCGATGTTAAGAATCTCATCGAGAATCAGGCGTGATGAAATATCAACGTCGAGCACACCTATCGGGTCAGCATCGTTGTATGTACCAGACTTGGCATCGAGATGATACCATTTCTTGTCGAGATAAAGTGAGAATTGGTGCAGATGCTGGGGTTTCAACTGGTTCAAGTCTGTGCTTTCAACGAGAGAAACATCGAAATTCTTTTTCAGAGCTTCGATGAATTCCTCACTACTCAGTCCGTTCAAGTCTTTCACAACTCTGTTATAATCCAAGATTGTAAGTTGTGAAGCAGGGAAGCATACAGCCATAAAATAGTTGTATTCCTCATCGCCACGATGGTTAGGGTTCTGACGAGCTTTTTCTGCTCCAACAAGTGCTGCTGCCGCACTACGGTGGTGACCGTCTGCAATATACATAGCTGGCATCTTTGCAAACTCTGCCGTGATGGCTGCAATATCAGCATCTTCAGAAATGCACCAGAATTTATGACCAAAGCCATCAATAGGGGCAACAAAGTCATATTCAGGAGCGGTTGCAGCATATTTTTCGAGCAGATTGGCAAGCAGAACATTGTCTTTATAGGCAAAGAATACTGGTTCGATATTAGCATTATTGACACGAACGTGTTTCATGCGGTCTTCTTCCTTGTCGCGACGGGTAAGTTCATGTTTTTTTATCTTACCGCTCATGTAGTCATCCACGTAAGCACACACCACGAGTCCATATTGAGTCTTTTCGTCAGCTTTGCCTACATTCATTATCTGTGCATAGATGTAGTATTGCTCTTTCTGGTCTTGCACAAGCCATCCCTTATCTTGAAAAGCCTGAAAATGTTCGGCTGCACTTTGATAGACTTTCGGATCGTACTCACTCGTGCCTGGTGCAAAGTTTATTTCTGGCTTTATGATATGGTACAGACTCTTTTCGTTATCACCAGCCTCAGCACGTGCCTCTTCGGAATTGAGCACATCGTATGGTCGGCTTTCAACTTGCTCTACAAGTTCTTTTGGTGGGCGTATGCCCTTAAAAGGTTTTATATTCATAATGAAAGAGTATTTATTCAAGCATTAACTTGATATTTTGTACAGCCATCTTTAAAGTAGGCATTTATCTGCTTTGCTGCTGCTATGCCAGCATTGATGTTGGCTTCAGCAGTCTGAGCACCCATTTTTTTAGGAGTCGAGAAATAGCGTCCTTCAAGTTTCTGGAATTCAGCATCAGCAACAGGCATAATGTCTGTAACATATTTTATATCCTCGCGCTCTGTCATGAGTTTGAGCAGTTCTTCTTCGTCAATTACTTCCTTGCGAGCTGTGTTCACAAGAATACCACCCTTAGGCAGTTTGTTGACAAGGGAATAATTTATGCTCTTGGTTGTCTCTGGTGTTGCAGGAATATGCAGAGAGACAATATCAGCAATCTCGAACAGAGCCTCCTGTGAATCAACAGCAGTTACGCCAGCAGCAGTTATAGCCTCTTTTGGACAGTAAGCATCGTAGGCATACACATCCATGCCGAAACCTTTGGCTATGCGTGCCACGTTTCTTCCGACATTTCCGAATGCCAGGATACCGAGTTTTTTGCCCATCAGTTCACATCCACTCTTGCCATTATAGAAATTGCGTACTGCATAGACAAGCAGACCGAATACCAGTTCGGCAACGGCATTTGAATTTTGTCCAGGAGTATTTTCTGCCACTACTTTATGTGCTGTTGCTGCAGCAAGGTCGATATTATCGTAACCTGCTCCAGCACGTACAACGATTTGCAGTTTTTTGGCTGCATCAAGCACTTCGGCATCGACCTTATCGCTACGGATAATCATTGCATCGGCATCTTTTACAGCCTCAAGCAATTGGGATTTTTCAGTATATTTTTCGAGAAGTACAAGTTCATTACCAGCACCTTCAATTTCTGCTCTTATGCCATTCACAGCAGCAGCTGCAAATGGTTTTTCTGTTGCAACTAAAATTTTCATAATCAATTTTGGAGTTAAGAAGTTCAAATGCCAAGGCATTAAATTAATAATTAATAATTAATAATTCTTGGTTGGTGAGCCTGTCGAACCATCGTTATCGTTATCGTTATCGTTATCGTTGTTCATCGTCAGAGTCAGTGTTTTGCCTCAAATTCCTTCATACATGCTACCAGAGCATTTACGCCCTCGATAGTCTGAGCATTATAGCAAGAAGCACGGAAACCACCTACTGAGCGGTGACCTTTTATACCAACCATTCCACGCTCGTTGACTGCAAAGTCGAGGAATTCCTTGTCCAAATCCTTGTATTCCTCGTTGAGAACGAAGCAGATATTCATCAAAGAACGATCTTCCTCACAAGTTACTGTTCCGTGGAAGAGTTTATTGCGGTCTATTTCTCCATAAACTATTTCTGCACGCTGTTTAGCCAGTTTGTCCATAGCTTCAACACCACCGTTGGCCTTTATCCAGCGAAGGTTTTCCAATGCGCAATAGAGTGGCACAACAGGAGGAGTATTGAACATTGAACCATTCTCAGTATGAGTGCGATAGTCGAGCATTGTTGGAATCTGACGAGGTGCTTTTCCAAGTTCATCCTCTTTAACGATGACAACTGTCACACCTGCCATTGACAGATTCTTCTGTGCTCCAGCATATATTGCCTTATACTTACTTACATCAACAGGACGAGAAAGGAAGTCTGAACTCATGTCGGCAATCATCGGAACTTTTACATCATATTCCTTGCGCACTTCTGTACCATAGATAGTATTGTTTGTTGTGATGTGCAGATAATCGGCGTCGTCAGGACAAGTCCAACCTTTTGGAATATAAGTATAGTTTGCTTCAGCAGAAGAAGCTACTTCCACCACTTCACCAAACAGTTTTGCCTCTTTCATGGCTTTCTTTGCCCATACGCCAGTATTCAGATAAGCAGCCTTTTTTATAAGGAAATTATAAGGAATCATGCAAAATTCCAATGATGCACCACCACCAAGGAATATTGTCTTGTAACCATCAGGAATCTGGAGCAATTCCTTCATCAGAGCTTCTGCCTCATCAACCACAGGTTGGAAATACTTTGCTCTGTGAGAGATTTCAGCGAGTGAAAGACCAGTTTCATTAAAATTTAAAATCTGCTTTGCTGTGTTTTCAATCACCTCACGTGGAAGTATTGAAGGACCAGCGTTGAAATTGTACTTTTTCATGTTCTTGTTGTTTATTTTGTTAATAATAATAATAATTCAACTTTCGTAAGCTCCAGTTGATTAGGAGTCAGGGAGTTAAAAACCACCATCTCATATCGTAATAATATCCTAACGACGGCAAACCTATAACTTTTCGCTGAATATTTGGTATCAGGCTGCCAAATGCCCGATGAGAGCTGGCCAATACTCTGAGAAATTTATGTAAGCCTTCGTTCATCCTTCGTTCATCCTTCGATAAGGTTTCGATAGGGTTTCGATAGGGTTTCGATGAGGCAACGGCAAATTAACGGCAAACTAACGGCAAATTAACGGCAAATCATCGAAATCTTAACGGAACCTTAACGAATTTAGAACTTATTCATAACGAACGTGGAGGTAATATTTTCACGCCGCAAAGGTACAAATTTTATTTTAAACTTACAATTTTTTTTATTAAATTAAAGTTTTTTTTAAGGTGTGTTCTATAAATTGTAAAATAAACTTGCTCATAGGAAAGTTTTTGCGCACATAGCATCAGGTAAAGACAAGCACCCATACTATTCAAGGTGTTTATCGTGGAGTTTGTTTTCAAACACGGAATATTTCACCAGTGCCCATCGGGATTAATATACCTCACTGGATTCCCTGCACAATAAACATACGGATTGATATTGTAATATTTCTCACAATACTTGTCCATCCTGTCCCACGTTATTCTTGCCGGGTCGTACTGCCGTGCTCCATAGTCGTAAGTGTCTAATCCATGCATACGGTCAAACTCTTTGCCATTGTATTTGTACTTCTGTGCTTCTGCTTGTCATCGTCAGTAGAGAGGTCACCTATCAAGCCTCCGTAAGTGATGCTCTTTTGAAGATGAATTTATGGTTCTTTTATATTCTGAAATATGCCCTTTCTCGTCTATTATATACATAGGAAAAGTTCTATTGTACATGAAGAAAACTTCTTTCTCTTCTGGATAATTCATTTTCATAATAGCATTATAGGAATCACTTTTTGTTATTAGCTTGTCTATTATTGAAATAGAATTATTTTTCATCTTATTCATAATGTAAAATTTAGCGTTATTTACTGTTATACATCCTTCTACAAACAGTTTTTTTTCAAAGATTTCACAAATAGCTTCATCGTATTCTTGGTATTGAGCAAATGTGATGAAGTTTTTATTGCCAATAGTCATGACATTGACCCTATATATCAGTAGATATGGTTTAGAGTCTGCAATAGTCTGTAAAATACGCTTAAAATCTTCATTTTCCGTATAACAATCCCTTACATAATAAAACTGATAATTTTGTGCAGTACCTTTTTTTTGTAAATTTATATTTTTACTATAAAAATACTCCTTGGAATTTTCAAATAGAGGATTGGTTTGCCCAAAGATATAATCACAGCAAATTGTAAGTATAAATATAATAATTATTCTTTTCATATATCTAGTGTTTTGTTCCATTAATTATTAAATCTGGCAACATCCCGGCTTCAGAATATCTGTCAAAATTATAATAAGTATTACCATCATATATTGTCAGTTTTGCTTGTGGAAATTTTGCTTGTATCTTTTTTGCCATATTAACATCACCATAAGAAACTGTTAAATTATTTAATGAATGCGTATGAGACGCGTCATAGATAGTGTTATATTTTGATATGTTGGAGTATTTAGCATTATTGGATACTTTAACTCCTTCAGTAATGATAGTACTAACTACTCCTTGCCCTGCTTCAAGTTGTTCGTCATGTGACGTTGAAATAAAAGCTACCTTTTCTTCAGAATTACCCACAATGGTTTTAGACCACTCAACGTCAGAATTATTCTTTAAAAATTCGTAAATTTGTGTAGCACCTTTTACATCACACATACTATACATATCAACATCTGCCTTAAATACTGTATTTTCATCAATGCTTTGAGAACCTCGCACATTAATGGTTAGGTTTACATGACTCTGCATAAAAGATCGGCTAACTTCAATAGAATTATTACTTGTTGAAATTATTTTATCTTTAAGAGATTGATTTCGTTGTATTAACGTAAATGTACCATTTTTATTAATACTGTAATCATCATTCCCGTCAAAATCTATCCTATTTATTGGATTTGCACTACAGAAAACGTAAGGATTATTCCAAGGCTTCTTCTCGCACAACTGATCTATCCTGTCCCAAACAATTTTTGTACCATCATATTGTCTTGCACCATAGTCGTATGTATTCAAGCCATGCATCGTGTCGTATTCTTTGCCGTTGTACTTGTATTTCTGCTTGTCTGGATTGGTTGAAAGGTTGCCTATCAGTCCACCATACGGATAGTAGTGGTTCACCTGTTCCACATCACCACCGCCATCACCTACCACACGCACGCTACCCAAATGGTCAGTGAAGTAGTAATGATACGTCCATGCACCTGTCGGACTTATTTTTACATATCCACCATCAAACAGCACCTTATCCAATCTGCCATTCTCAAAGATGAAATTCCCAAGATATTCCGTAGCACTTGTTGACATCAATAGCTCTGGATTCTCTGTCACAAGGGTCGTTGGAGAAAAGGATGTTGATGTCGGTGACGAATTTACCGCTGCAAGTTTGTTCTTGCAGGCCCAGACTGTCTTCTCGTCAGGAACCTCTGCCATAGTATGAATGCCAAGGAACTGGCGGAAGCTGGTACGGTCTATAATCTGATACTGTATCTGGTGGTCGCCTAAATCATAGTAACGCTGAAGGAATATGACCTTGAACATAAGAATCACATCAATCTGCGGACGTCCTGCCGGAGTCTTGCAGTCCTTCTTGACCAGCACCTCTTCAAGTGCGGGACGGAACATCTCAAAGTCGACCAGGGAGACGAGCCGCTCAAGGGGATTACCCATCTGGGAGAGAGCTGCATTCGTAAACTCCTCCTCGAA
>JAZLKO010000049.1:0-13166 GCA_045597685.1 Prevotella sp. | reverse complement strand
TCTCCTGATGCCGATACTGTAATTCTGCAAATTCTTCTTTTGTCATAATAATAGCAGTTGTAGTTTTGTTGCAATATTGCGGCTGCAAAGGTACTACAGTTCTGCAACTGCTACAATGTGTAGTTGTATGAATGCTTACGGTGATGACAGATTGTTGGATTTTTAATCTGCATTTTTATTCATACTCTTCCGTAGCGAAGGAGTATGAATAATGCATGTTAGAATTGGAAATAGATAAACGGCTGGATATCGGAGGATTTTATTTGAATAACTATCCAGATAATCAAGATAATTATTATTGCCTGGAACGGCAGATATAGCCGTGAGAACTGATGCTTAAGACCATCAACCCAACGTGATGGAGTGAAATGCATAATGTAGCCTATTGCGATAAGTATCATTACCGCTGCATAGCCATTGACAACCTGCATAAAGAGTTGCGGTTTGAAATCGGTAATGATACGCTCAATCATAAGAATAGAGTTGTCGAGACCTTTGTTGCGGAAGAATAGCCATATAAAAGCTATCAGATTGAATGTAAGGATTGTACGCAGAACATTGAGAATATTAAATTCGCAGGGGTTATTAGAGTGTTTTTCGTCCTTCCTTCTACCAATGCCGAACAGACGTTCTATAGTAAGACAAACTCCATGCAATGCTCCCCAAATAATGAAATTCCATGATGCCCCGTGCCACAATCCACCCAGAAGCATTGTAATCATGAGGTTGCAATATGTGCGTATCTTTCCCTTACGATTACCACCCACCGAAATATAGAGATAGTCGCGTAACCATGACGAAAGACTAATGTGCCAACGCCGCCAGAATTCTGTTATGGAACGACTCTTATATGGCGAATCGAAGTTTTTAGGGAAATGGAAACCTAACAGCAGGGCAATACCTATTGCCATATCGGAATAACCGGAAAAATCGCAGTATATCTGCAATGTATAGCCATAGATTCCAAGCAAATTTTCCAAACCTGAATAAAGACTTGGCTGGTCAAAAATACGGTCTATGAAATTCAGACTAATGTAGTCGCTTATGATGGCTTTTTTGATAAGTCCCGATATGATGAGAAACAATCCTACGGAAAACATCTCACGAGTGACACAAAGTTGTCTGCGAATTTGAGGAATAAAATCACGGGCACGGACGATAGGACCAGACACCAACTGCGGGAAGAAACTCACATAAAAAGCATAGTCGAGCAGAGATTTCAAAGGTTTTATATTACCACGATAAACGTCAATGATATAGCTGAGCGACTGGAAAATATAAAAACTTATTCCGACAGGCAGGAGTATATCGAGATGTGCATACGGCTTAGCCGACTGGCTAAAAATCGAGTTATATATGTCTATAAAAAAGTTTGTATATTTGAAAAATGCAAGCAAGCCTAAATCCACAAACAGACTGAGAACAAGCCAAAGTTTCTTTGCGCCTCGCCCTATCTGTCGGGCTAAAAGAAAATCACATAATGTGACTACAGCAAGAATAAAGAAATGAGTGCCACTGCTTTTATAATAGAAATAGTAGGAGAAGAGTGTAACGAATAATATGCGTGTTGTGTTTTTATGACGCAGTGCATAATATAATAAGGTGAAAAGCAAAAACATGAACACGAAGAATCCGCTATTGAAAATCAATGGCGAACTACTATCATAAACCAGTTGCTGCAACAGCATTTTCAAATCAATATTATTGAATATATTCATTGTGCGGTTGTGGGCTGTGCTGCCAATCTCTTATTAAATTCTCTTACTCTTCTCTTATAGTCTTTAATCCCCCTGACAATATCGTTGTAGAGGTCGCGAGCTATCGTCTTACCACCTGCCTGATTTATATGCGTATAGTCTTTATTAGCAAGTGATGGTTTCGATTCAACCATTCCCTTTATGCCGCCATATTTGCGCATTGTGTCGTAGAGATTCCAGAAAGCACATCCAAGTGACTGGGCTGTTTCGCGTTGCAATTGATTAAGATAGATGATTTCAGGGCGAGTGGTGATACCTGCACTCGTCCGATGTGCCCTGTCACCAACTCCAACTATCATAATGCTGGTGTTTGGTGAGCTTTTCGCAATTCGACGAATAATCTTTTTCATCTGCACTCCGTATGCATCATAGTTTGTTCTGTTCTCACTCGTAACATTGAGTCCGTAGCCCAAAATAACAAGGTCGTAATGGCGCAGCTTCATAAAGTCATGCATGGTGGATTCTGGCACACGTCTGAATAGTAACCCAGAATGTCCGCGTAATGAGAAATTATCCAGAATAACTCCTCTTCTACTCTCGCAAGACGCTCCAAAGACAGCACAATCAGACAGTTTGAAATGGCTTGCTGTATCATAGGCACATTTAAGGTTCATCTTCCATGTAACATTTTTCATTGGTTTGGTGAAAGACAGCATAGAAACAGATTTCTCCCGAATAGTATCCAATTTATTTATAGGCTGCCCATCAGCAAAGGCTGAAAAACTAACTTCAGGATGTGACAGATAATACACGGCAGAATAATTAAAATAACTATTCTGTTTACCAGCCGTCGGTACTGCTGTAAGTGAGAATTGAGCCGAAGTATCGGTAGGAACAGCATAAATAAGGTCAACACCCGACAGGTCTTTGCAGAATCCCCGCTTATCGGTAACAACATGTGATGCAAAATTGGAGCTATTGGATTTTACTGTACCTCGGATGTCGGCTAAAGGATGTGCCACATCGACAAAACCCACTCCATGACCACCAAAATGGGCTTGCAGAAAATGACGCAAATCCTTCGTCAGAATATCGCTTTCGATAAACGAATCACCAAAGTAAGCTACTCTGACAGGTCGTGAAAGTTTTTTTGAATCCAAAAGTATCTGATAAAATGAGTCCATACTGCAATGGAGCTCTCCTACATCAGAAAAATCCTCTATTGCAAGTGTTGTATCTCGTTTAATGCTAAGTCTTAATTGGCTCGTTTGGTCATTTGAGCTTGTCCTGAGCTTGTCGAAGGGTTTCATAGTCTGGGAGTCTAAACGACTATTTTTTTGTGAAGTCTGTTTATACACCAAAGAATCGCATCTGATATCCGACAACAAATCAACTTTTCGTAGTTTATATCCAAAGACATAAGTTTCTGGCATGAATAGCATCAGAAGCAATCCTGCCACAACAATACACATCAGTAGAAATATTTTCAGCAAATTATTCATATATGTGAATGGGATGCGCTTATTTAAGAAAATTTTCTGCTGCCTGGAGACTGTCCAATTTTCCAACATCCAACAGCATCAGGTCATCTTCCACAACGCATTTTACTTGTTCGTCGCGGCATACTGAAAGATAAAAATCGATAATACTGAATCTGTCGGGAAATCTATCAAAATATTTGAAAAGCTGTGGTGATATTATATGAATACCAGAAAATGCAACCCGTCTGAACTCAGGACTGGTTGGAGAAAAAGCGGAAATCCCTTTGTATTCGCCTGTCTTGATGTTTTCCCAACCCACGAGATTATTATCTTTATCGGAATACAGATAGCGAGAAGTCTCGCGATTACTTACAAGCAATGTGGCTACATTATCTTTTCCTTGTTCATAAAACTTTACCAAATCTATATTACTGAAAATATCAACATTATGAATAAGTATTGGTAATGTATTATTGAATAACGTTGCAGCCTTTTTTAATGCCCCACCCGTCTCAAGCAATTGGTCGGTTTCATCACTGATGGAAATATTAAGTCCGAAATTATTATTGGCTTTCAAATAATCTATTACCTGCTCAGCGAAATGATGAACATTGATGACAATCTTTTTATCACTTTGCGGAAAAGCTTTTATGATTTTTTCCAACAAATGACGGAGTAAAGGCTGCCCTGAAACTGGTACAAGAGCCTTTGGCATGACATCAGTAAGCGGCTTTAGTCGAGTTCCCAAACCTGCCGCTAATATCATTATATTTATACTCTCTGACGCTTTATTATAGTTCATTGTGTATCTTCTGTTCAATATGACTAAGAATTATCCTGATTTCATATTTCTTTTTAAGATACTCAGCAAGATGTTGGGCGCAATATACACTGCGATGCTGTCCTCCTGTACAACCAAACGAAAACATCAAATGAGAAAATCCCCGCTCTATGTAACGCTGAACATGATGGTCGGCAAGTTTATATACTGATTGAAGAAAATCTGTAATTTCTCCATCCTCTTCCAGGAATTTTATTACTGGTACATCCAATCCTGTGAGTTGTTTATATTCCAGATAGCGACCAGGGTTGTGTATCGACCTACAGTCAAACACATATCCTCCACCATTTCCGCTCTCATCTACAGGAATACCTTTCTTGTAGGAGAATGAATTTACACGAACCACAAGGGGTGAAGGATGAGGGGTGTGGTTCGATAGGCTCGCCGACCGAGGTGATGGCTGAGGGGTGATGGCTATTTTTTTCAACACACTTTTCAGTTCTGGATAGTTGTCGGCAGCACCTTTTTCAAGCATTGCTTTCAAATTGTTGATGGCTGGCGGAATGCTATCAAGGAAATGTTGTTTCCTTTCGAAATATCCTCTAAAGCCGTATGCTCCCAACACCTGCAAAGTACGGAAGAACACAAATTTCTCCAATGTTGGCCGAGAGAAAGTCACGCCGTATCTTCTATGCACCTCATTAGCATAAATACTGATGAGCCTATTTTTCAGTTCATCAGGATAGCCTGCTGATGCTTGCCAAAGAAAAGATGCCAAATCATAATAAAAAGGTCCGCAACGCCCTCCTTGATAATCTATGAAATATGGTTGCCCGTCTTTAATCATTACGTTTCTGGACTGGAAATCACGATACATGAAGCATGGCTTTTCTGATGCATCGACTATTGTAAGTTCTTCTGCGAGCTTATCAAAATCACGCTGCAACCTCAGCTCGTGGAAATCCACCCTCGTAGCTTTGAGAAAACAATATTTAAAATAGTTCAAATCGAACATCACATTGTCTCTGTCAAATTCTGGCTGAGGATAGCATACGGAAAAGTCACAGCCTTCGGCTCCTTCAAACTGAAAACGTGGCAGCAGACGGATAACGGATTCCAATAGACCTACCCCCAACCCCTCCTTTTCTTTTATTATATCAAAAAGTGAAATGTTGCCTAAATCAGTTTGCAGATACCTCAGACCATCATTGCTGACGGCAAGAATCTTTGGGGCAGGCAGTTGCTTTGAACAAAAATGGTTGGTAAGCACAATAAACGCATTGTTCTCTTCCTTAGAAGTACCCACAACACCTATTACCATATCACCATCTACAGATGTGATACGATAATAGACACGGTTGCTCCCCGCCCCAGGAAGTTTTACCATCTTGGCAGGCTCATTGCCGTATGTATTTTTATATAGTGACTTTAACTCTTCCAATTAAAAATCTTTTGTCATCTCAGTAACCTCTGCATTTATCTTTTCAGCAAATTCCTGGTAAGTCATCACCTTCTGTTCTCCACCACCTTGCTGGCGCATGGCAACAGTACCGTTGTTTACTTCCTGTTCGCCTACTATGAGCATATAAGGGATACGTTTCATTTCGTTGTCGCGAATCTTGCGTCCAATCTTTTCGTTTCGACCGTCAACATGAGCACGAACACCTACTGTATCGAAATATTTGCAGAGTTTTTCAGCATACTCGTTGTATTTTTCTGAAATAGGCAGAATCACCACCTGGTCTGGAGTGAGCCAAAGTGGGAAATGTCCTGCTGTATGCTCAATAAGGACAGCTGTAAAACGTTCCATACTTCCGAATGGAGCACGATGAATCATTACTGGTATATGCTTCTGGTTGTCCTCACCCATGTATTCCAATTGGAAGCGTTTCGGCAAGTTATAGTCAACCTGAATGGTACCAAGTTGCCAACGACGACCGAGTGCATCCTTAACCATAAAGTCAAGTTTTGGACCATAGAAAGCAGCCTCGCCTAATTCAATCTTTGCAGGCAGACCTTTTTCCTCGCATGCTTCCACGATTGCTCGTTCAGCCTGTTCCCAAACCTCATCACTACCAATGTATTTCTCTTTGTCGTTAGGGTCACGGAGTGAAATCTGTGCTTCAAACTGAAAACCGAATGTTCCAAACACTACGCGGATAATATCCATTACATTGAGGAACTCCTGTTTCACTTGATCAGCACGGCAGAAGATATGAGCATCATCTTGTGTAAAACAGCGCACACGTGTAAAACCATGAAGCTCTCCACTCTGCTCATAACGATAAACAGTTCCGAATTCTGCAATACGCAAAGGCAGGTCTTTATATGAACGAGGTTTCCATGCAAAAATCTCACAGTGGTGAGGGCAGTTCATTGGTTTGAGCATGTATTCCTCATCTTCTTCAGGAGTATGGATTGGTTGGAATGAATCCTTGCCATAATGTGCATAGTGACCCGAAGTGACATACAAGTCCTTACTACCTATATTAGGAGTTATCACCTCCTGATAACCATAGCGGCGTTGAATCTTGCGCAATGCATCTTGCAGGCGGAGGCGCAGTTCAGTACCTTTTGGCAACCACATTGGCAAGCCTTTGCCAACACGGTCGGAGAACATGAACAGTTCCATCTCCCTACCAATGCGACGGTGGTCGCGCTTCTTGGCTTCTTCAATGAGTGTAAGGTATTCATCGAGCATCTTTTTCTTTGGGAATGAAATGCCATATACACGGTTGAGCTGGTCTTTTTCAGCATCTCCACGCCAGAAAGCTCCTGCCACACTCATCAGCTTTACGGCTTTAATAGGTGCTGTGTTCATCAAGTGCGGACCCTTGCAAAGGTCTGTAAAGTCACCTTGGGTATAAGTTGTAATACTGCCATCTTCAAGGTCTTCTGCAATATGTTCACATTTATATTCCTGACCGTCAGCCTTAAATTCCTTCAAGACATCCTCTTTTGAAACTTCCTTACGAATAAGATCTTCCTTGAGTGCAGCCAGTTCTATCATCTTCTTTTCGATTTTCGGGAAATCGGTATCACTGATGTTTCCACCGTCTTTCAGTTTGACATCATAGAAGAAACCGTTTTCAACAGCAGGACCAAAACCAAACTGAATACCAGGATAGAGCTCTTTCAATGCTTGAGCAAGCAGATGGGCTGAAGTATGCCAGAAAGCATGCTTGCCTTCTGCATCGTCCCACTTATAGAGATTGATAGTTGAATCTTCATTGATTGGGCGGTTGAGTTCGGTTGTTTCACCATTCACGCCACAAGCCAAAACGTCGCGTTTTAGTGCTGGTGAGATACTTTCTGCAATCTGCAGACCAGTTACGCCCTGTTCATACTCGCGCACAGAGCCATCGGGAAATGTAATCTTAATCATTTTTTCACTTTTTTATCTTGTTATCGTTTTCGTTATCGTTATCGTTATCGTTGTTTTTCTCCATTTCTTTCCTATATTTTTTGATTATGCTGTAAGCAATATATATACCTTTTTCGCCAGCAATGCTCAAATCGTCAAGTCCTTCTTTTATTTGATTACTGAAAATCTTTGTCAGTCCACGATTATAGTATGCTTCAGCCATACCTGCATCTAATCTTATGGCTTCGTTATAATGACGGAGTGCTTGTTTGTAATCCTTCTTTTTTACGTATGAATTACCGATGTTGTAGCAAATAGTTGCTTTTTCCCAAGTTTGCAGTTGTGCTGCCGTTTTCTGAATAGTCTCTGACTCAAGGTCAGCATCTGGTAAGAATTCAGCAGCAACGTCTCTGTTTTGGATTTTTCCTCTGTATTCATTATCATAATCCAAAGCTGGTGATGCGTTTTCGTCAGAAACCACCAAGTCTTTGTACTTTTCCATATCCTCATCACTCTTGCGACGTGTACCGAGGGTGACTTTGCGATAATTCTTATGTCCTATGCCCAAATGTTTTTCTTGCTGTGCCTTGAGAATACGGAATTCGTCAACTTCTGCTTTTGCAGTCTCACCAAGCCGCCGATAGCAGTTTGCACGACTATATAGTCCTGACCAGAAATCAGGATATTTTGCCAGCACTTTTGAATAGTCTCTGATTGCACCACGCAAATCGCCAGTCTTTTCGAGCAACGTAGCACGATTCATCAAGGCTATCAGATTGTCGGGCTCAAGTTCCAAGACGAAATTAAAATCTGTGATTGCCCTATTATCGTCGCCAACCTGGGCTCTCAACAGACCACGGTTATAGTGAGCAAAAAAGCTGTTCGGGTCTAATGTCAAAGCCAAATCATAATCCTCAAGACTTCCACGCAGTTTATTCAGCCTGTATCTTACGATTGCACGATTCAGATACAGTGGCACATACTTTGGCAGATAATGAATGGCCTTGTCAAGTGCTGCTTCTCCTTCTTTCCATTGTTCACGATTCAGGCAGAGTTGTGCCTTCGTTGCCCATGCTGGTCCATTGTATTCATCAAGTTCGAGACTTTTGTCCAAAGCTTTTTCGCCTCGGACCGTATCTTTCTGCAGCATACATATTTCTGCTTTTATTGCATAATACTTTGCTGTTTCGCCCCACTTCTTTATCAGCGTATCCACTTCTGCTTCTGCCAGAGCATAGTCTTTTTGCTCTATTCGGCAAAGCATGCGGTTGTGCAGAACTGACTGGTTGTCGGGATCGTAGGTTAATGCCTTATTATAGTCATCTATTGCTTCGGCATATCTTTTTTGCTGAATACGGCACAAGCCGCGTAATTCCCACACATTTTCTATAAAAGGATTACGCTTCAATGCTTCATTGCAATCCGACTCAGCACCATTGAAATCATCAAGGTTGTATTTAGCAATTCCACGATAGAACCATGGTTCATAAAGAAATGGTTTGGCATCAATTACCTGATTGAAATATTTGATTGCCAGGATGTAATCTTCATAGTTAAGAGCCACTCTTCCAACAGTCATAACCTTATCGGTATTGATTTGCGCAAGACACCTCACGCAACCGCCACTTCCTAACAGCAGGAAACAGACAATACAAATTATGACCGTCAGCCGCTTCATTTCTTTATTTTACATTTATACCTGCATGAAAAATCCCCACTTAATAAATTCTTGAGTTTTTTCTTAATCAGCTGCTTACGCAATGAAGAAATATGGTCTATGTAAAGTTTACCTTCGAGATGGTCAAACTCATGTTGCATAACTCTTGCAAGATAGCCATCAACCCATTCATCATGAGGTTGAAGCTGTTCATCAAGATACTGAACACGAATTGTAGTTGGGCGTACTACTTTTTCGCTTAGCCCAGGCAAACTCAAGCAACCTTCATCCGAAGAATCTTTTTCTTGTCCAAATTCCACGATATGTGCATTTATAAACACACGACGATAATCAGCATATTCAGGAAAATCTTCTGCCAGTTCCTTCAGGTCGATTACAGCCACCCGAATAGGCAGCCCTACCTGTGGAGCAGCAAGTCCCACACCTCCCGACTTGTCCAACGTCTCAAACATGTCAGCAATCAGCTGTTTGAGATTGGGATAATCGGCAGGAATATCTTCACTTATTTTCCTCAGCACAGGCTGACCATAGATATATATTGGTAATACCATTGTAATTTACAGATTTACAATTTACAACTCCTAAACAACCAATTTTCTAATTTCTGCTCCCCCTCAGCTTGCTTTCCATGAAATCCTGCAATATTATTGTAGCAGAAATTTCATCCACCAAGGCCTTGTTCTGTCGTGATTTCTTTTTCAGTCCTGCGTCAATCATTGTCCTGTGGGCCAATACCGAGGTGTAGCGTTCATCATAAAGCACGATAGGGATTTGTGGGAAACTTTTTTTCCAACGGTTTACAAACTCAGTGACACGGGCTTTGTTTTCACTTGGCGAACCATCCGATTGTTTTGGATCACCCACCACAATCAGTTCCACGCTTTCCTTTTGTATGTATCCCTTTAGGAAATCGAATAATTCAAACGTAGAAACAGTTGCCAATCCTCCAGCTATAAGCTGCAAAGGATCGGTAACTGCTAAACCCGTACGTTTCTTTCCGTAGTCAATAGAAAGAATCCGTCCCAATGCCTATCTTACATTATAGAGCAACCATGCATCAGGATAAGTGGCGCGCAAGTTGTCTCGGCTTATCACTGCATCGCTCTTAGTACTGTGAGTAGAAGCTATAACACGATACAGATTACGCTCTGTATTGTAAGCCAACTGAGCTGAATAACCCTGTGAACGAAGTTGGCTAACCATGCCTTCAGCATTAGCCTTCAGACCGAAAGCACCTACTACTACGCTAAATTCCTGCAAACCAGCACCATCAAGAACATTCAGTTTTTCCTGACGCACGTTTACGTTGTCATTATTATCAACCACTGTAGCCTGAGTTGCTGGAGTTGTTGGAGCAACTGGAGCAACAACAGTTGTAGTTGGTTCCACTGCCACAGGCTCCTGCTGCATAGCAGCTTCAGCTGCCTTAGCTTTTTCGTATGCCTTCTTATAGGCACTTTCACTTGATTTACAACTTGAAAAACTCAATGCGGCACAAATGCCTACACACAAAAAAAAATGCTTTTTCATAACGTTATTAATATATTAATACAATAATTTGCTGCAAAATTACGCAATTCAATATAAATAAAAAAGGAAACACAAATAAAGTTTGTTAAAAACGCAAAAAAAATTTATTAATACTCGTTATTTTCCAGTTTTTCCCTATTTTTGTACCCGAATAAATATTTAATTCATACGAAAAATGAAAAGTTTTGGTTATTTAGCAGCTTTTTTAGGTGGCGCTGTTGTTGGTGCGGCTGCTGGTTTATTATTGGCTCCTGAAAAGGGCTCCGACACAAGAGAAAAAGTGGGTAAAGCTATTGATGACTTTATGAAAAAACACAACATCAAAATGCCAAGCAATGATGTTGACGACCTCGTTAATGATCTTCAGGACGCAATCGACGAATTATAACCCCTACAACTCTTTTGCAGATGTTTTCAAGTGACAGAAATATAGAAAAATTCACTCTGCTGATTGAAAAACTTAAACGTTATATTGAACTTAAGACAGACTACCTTAAGTTCGACACATCGGAAAAGTTAGTACGCATCATTACTGCGCTCATCTCATTCATAGTCCTGTTTTTCATCTTGTTGATTACATTCTTCTATCTCAGCATGGCTATTGTTGCCTGGATAGAACCAATCGTAGGAAAAGGATGGGGTTATTGCATAATAGCAGGAGTTTGTTTTGTAGCTTTTTTGATTGTTCTGCTTTTCAAGAGGCAAATAATCGAAAAGCCTGTGCTCCGTCTGATAACAGATTTATTTCTTATCAAGTAAATTATGGCTTACAAAAGTTTATCCGACCTTCGTGTAAAGAAAGATTCTGTCAGACGTGAACTTCGCAAGAATCAGGAAGAGATTGCTGACATCTGGTACGATATTAGGCACGACAACCATTCTTATTCCAGTAAAGAGAAAATTGCTAATTTTGCAAGCAAAGCATGGATTGCCTATGATGCTTTCATGCTCTTCCGCAAACTCACCAAGTGGCGTTCCCGTCGCCGCAGAAGTCGCTTTTTCTAAAATGGCACCGGCTCCGTTGGGGCTGCCATATCATTCATCCTTGATTCATACAAACCTTCCGTTGGAGGCATGTATGTGTCATCATCGTTCAGGAATGCTGTATATTCATTCTTGAAATTCAGCGTCACATCCTTTGTCGCACCTTTTCTGTGCTTTGCAATGATAATCTGTGCCTTGCCACGGGTTGAGTTACCATTTTCGTCCTCATAAATCTTGTAATATTCAGGACGATGGACAAACAAAACCATATCGGCATCCTGCTCTATGGCTCCCGACTCACGCAGGTCGGACAGTTGCGGACGCTTGGCATCGTTGTTGTTCTTGTTGTCACGCTTTTCTACATCACGATTCAACTGTGACAAAGCCAAAATAGGTATATCCAATTCCTTTGCCAAACCTTTCAGCGACTGACTTATGCTCGACACTTCTTCCTGACGCGAACCAAAATACTTTCCACTACCTGTCATCAACTGAAGGTAGTCAATCATTATCATTTTCACATTCTGCTCACGCACCAGACGACGCGCTTTTGTGCGCAGTTCAAAGATAGACAACCCTGGGGTATCATCAATAAATATAGGTGCATGGAGAATCATGTTCACGCGCTTGTCGTAGCGTTCCCACTCCACTTTTGTAAACTGTCCGCTTAATATCGTGTGTCCAGGAATCTCACAAACCTGCGACACAAGTCTGTTCACCAGTTGCTTACCACTCATTTCCAATGAGAAGAATGCTACCGGCTGGTTGTTGTCGATGCCTATATTCTTCACAAGCGATAGGGCAAACGACGTTTTTCCCATTGCCGGGCGACCTGCCAGAATAATCAGGTCTGAAGCTTGCCAACCTGCTGTGACATCATCAAGTTTCGTAAAGCCACTTGCCAATCCTGTAATGCCGCCCTTACTTTCGTATGCAGCACGCATGGCTCTTTCTGCCTCTTCAACAAGAGGAGCAATATGCGTGTAGTCCTTCTTCATGTTTGTCTGCGACAAGGCAAACAAGTCGGTCTCGGCATCCTGCATCAAATCGTTTATGTCTGCCGTCTCATCAAAAGCTCTTGTCTCCAGACCACTGGCATAGGATATCAACTCCCTTGCCAAATGTTTCTGTGCAAGGATATGGGCATGATATTCTACATGTGCTGATGATGCCACATCAGCAGTCAGTTCAGCCAGATAAGCAGGACCGCCGACTGCGTCCAAATCACCATTTTTCCCCAACTGCTCCGCTACGGTAAGCATATCTATTGGGTGCTGATCCATGCTCAGTTGAGCCACAGCCTCATAAATTTTCTGATTGCGGGGCTCATAGAAACTTTCTGGTTTCAATATTTCGCAAACCACGGAATAAGCATCCTTGTCCATCATCACAGCACCCAGCACAGCTCTTTCTACCTCAAGAGCCTGAGGCTGAAGATGTCCATACGCATTGTTTATCGGCGTGGTTGTCTTTGCTCTTCTGTTTTTTGATTCGGCCATCTAATAAATAATTGAGTCCACTTTAAAAAGTCGGACAGTTTATTGTTAATATTTGTTTATCACTCTCAAATAGTAGTCTGATTATTTGTTTATCTGGAATAAAAGTTGTATATTTGCAGGGTAAATCAAACAGTTAGATATGTTTCGTAAAA
>JAZLKO010000048.1:0-5653 GCA_045597685.1 Prevotella sp. | reverse complement strand
CAAAGGAAATCAAAGAAGAACAGGACTTAACAATTTGAAACTATGCCTATTATAGTAAATCTTGATGTGATGATGGCAAAAAGAAAGATCTCATCACAGGAACTTGCCGATAAGGTAGGAATCACTCCAGCAAACCTTTCTGTATTGAAGACAGGTAAGGCTAAGGCTGTGCGTTTCTCAACTCTTGAGACGATTTGTGAAATTCTTGACTGTCAGCCTGGTGATATCCTTGAATTCAGAAAAGACTAAAGTCTTTATTCCAGAAATAAATATTCTCGGACTAAAAAATATAGTTTGCTTAACGTCTTTTAACTATAAAAATTCGTTTTGAACTAAGAAGATTAGTTATCTTTGCAGCGACGATAGGGAAAACTCCCATTCGCCGCTGTAATTTTTTTTTAAAAAAAAGTAGTGAAAAAGTAGTGAAAGAGTAGTAAAAAAGTAGTGAAAGGGACAATAGAACTTGTCACTAAAAACAGAACTGCAACCAATAGTAATTATCTCTAAAATGGAATAAAGCTGTCGATAAAAATCATTTGTCCTTTTCACTACTTTTTCACTACCCTTAATAACCATAAAAATATGAAACAGGATTTGACTGCAAAGGAAGAAGAGGCAATGAACATCTTCTGGGAGAAAGGACCACAGTTCGTAAGAGAAATGCTGGAACTGTACCCTGATCCAAAACCTCATTTCAATACATTATCAACTGTTGTGCGCACACTCGAAGAGAAAAGGTTCGTTTCTCACAAGTCGGTTGGAACATCTTATCAGTACTTTGCTGTGATAAGTGCCGAACAGTATCACAAGAAGACCTTGAGCAATGTCATCGGACGTTATTTCCGTGGTTCTTATGTCAGTGCTATCTCTGCCTTGGTGAAAGAGGAACACATTTCGGTCGATGAACTCAAGCAACTCATCGATGAGGTAGAAAAGGGAAACAAATAAAATATAATAACCCACAAATTTACACAAATTATCACAAATAATAACTATCAGTTAAAAACATAGTATTGTCACTAAAGGTTTCTGTGCTTCATGTGAGAAGAAAAACAATTAGTGTAAATTTGTGAAAATTTGTGGGAGAGAAACTAATAATATGGGAACATTCTTCGCATACACACTCAAGGCCGCGCTTTGCCTGATAGCATATTATCTGTTCTACAAACTCCTTTTCAGCAAGGAGACTTTCCATCGATTCAATCGCATAGCGTTGGTGTCGCTAATGTTGCTCTCGCTTGTGCTTCCTTTTGTTCATTTCGGCATTTCTGGTCAGGCAAGTGGTGCGATGGATGTGGAAGGATTGGTTGCCGTAGGTTATTCTGCAGCGGGCATAGCAGACACAAAAACACAGGTACCATTGAGCATACAGATTGTAGCTTGGGCAATGATTCTTTATCTTGCCGGAGTCGTTGCAATGGCGATTCGTTCCCTGGTCGTTTATGTCAGTCTTGCAAGAGTTCTCCGTCAGGGAAGGACAGAGGATAACAGCAAGTATGGTTTGCCTTCGAATATCCGTCTTATCGTGCATGATAAAGCCATGTCGCCATTCTCTTGGATGAACTATATTGTGGTGAGTGAAAACGACCTCAATGAGGCATCAGAGTCAATCCTTGCCCACGAGATGGGACACGTCAGCAATCATCATACACTCGATTTGATCTTCACAGAAGTGTGTCTTATCTTCCAATGGTTCAATCCTGCTATGTGGCTCATGCGCCAGGAACTTCAGGCAATACACGAGTATGAGGCCGATGAAGCGGTTTTGGATTATGGTGTGAATGCCAAACAATATCAATTACTAATAATAAAAAAGGCTGCAGGTAGCCGACTCCAATCAATTACCAACAGCCTTCATCAAAGTTCTATCAAAAAACGTATCACTATGATGCTAAAACAAAAATCAAACCCTTGGGCAAAGGCAAAGTTCCTTGTTGCCCTTCCTCTCGCAGTTCTCTGCGTGTCGTGTCTTTCATCGCCAGAGGCTTCTGAAATCTCTGATCAGGTTTCTGCTGGCAAAGTTAGTGACATTTTTGCAAACATGCAAGAAAATGGCGCAAAGAAGACCGTTTATTTGTCGTATGATGCAAAAAACAACACTGCTGTGACTATTATTGCATCGGTTGATGAAGACGGAAAACAGACCACATATCCTGTTACCGATGAGGAGTTGAAGGATATCTATGCAAAAGACGGTTCTTTGTCTCTTGTCGTTGATCGTGAAACTCCTATGCAGTATGTTACCGATTTCAAGGAACGTCTGAGAAAATTGGAGATCAATCGTGTCTCGTATAATTCTTTGGGCGAAGACGGAAAGGTGAAAAGTGACCCTAATGGTGCAAACCCTAATTATAAGTCGGATGAAGATGCCTTTACTGTAGTAGAGGAACAGCCTGAATTCCCTGGAGGAGAGAAGGAACTTATGGTCTTTATCAAGAATTCTTTGAAGTATCCTGCTGACTGTGTGGAAGAGGGTGTTCAAGGACGAGTAACCCTTTCGTTCGTTGTTGACAAAGACGGATCTGTAGTCGAGCCAAAAGTAATGAGATCACCGGACGATCGTCTCACTGCCGAGGCAATCCGTATCGTGGAATCAATGCCAAAATGGAAACCTGGTCGTCAGGACGGAGAGGTCGTTCGCGTTAAGTATGTCTTGCCTGTTACATTCAGACTCCAGTAATGAAACACTATACTATACTTTTATTTTTGATGTTCGGTTACGTCTTGGGCTATGCTCAGGACGTATCCTTTAATGAACCCTGGGAGGAACTCTTCCAGAAGGGAAAATACTATCGTGAGCATTCCAACAGTTTCCGTGCGATGCAATATCTTGAAGAGGCGGAGAAACTGCATTCGAGCGATACTGTCCGTCGTGAACTTGCCATGACCTATTTCAATCGCGGACATTATCAAAAGTGCATAGACCTGTGTCAGTCTGTGCTTTATCCTGATTCACTCGACTCGGATTTCTATCTCATTGCCCGTTGTTATGAGAAGATGGAGAAAGCGGATTCTGCACTTTTCTACCAGCTGATAGTTGCCGACAGGAACATCGAGAACTATAACAATCTGGCAACCCTCTGCAACACCCTCATTGGGGCCGACATGATTAACGATGCTCTCGCTTATATCGATGCCTATTGCACTATAGACTCGACCAATTCGACCATCAATACCGTCAAGGCATTTGCCCTTCATAAGGCAGGCAGACACAAGGAGGCAATCAAGGTTTACGAACAGTTACGTGCCGAAGGGGATGACCGTAGCAGTACCAACTATTACCTGGGTTTGTCATATTATCTCAGTAAGGGCGTTTCCTATAGCAATGTCTATGCCTGCGATCTCCTGCATCGTGCGGTGGAACAGACTCAGCGTAAGAATGCTGCAATCCTTGCCCGTTTTGCGGTATCTGAGATATCTTTCCACCATGTTTATATTACTAAAAAGTTGTTCAACGATCCTAAGTATCATATCCTGCCTGATTCTCATCTGAAGGCGCTGTTTGATGGTGTGGAAGATTTTGGAGAACAGCAGAGAATTACTGAGGCGATAAACAAACAGGGACTTGCAGATCTGGAGGAGGCAATCGAACTTATGCAGCCAAACAAGGAGATGCTTTTCTATCTCTTCAATCATGTGGGAAACCGTATGACGGAGATGTATAAGTCAAGTGACGCTGTCTATTATTATAACCGCGCGAAGGGCATTTTCCCGAATCGTTTCAATCTCTACTATCAGCTTGCTGTCAACTATCATCGCTTGAAAGATTACAAGAACGAGATGACTTGCTACCAGAAATATATCGAACTTGCTCCAGTGGATGAGGATCCTGAAACCATTGAGTATGCAAAAGAATGCATTGCGGAATGTAAGAAAGTTCTCTTCATGAAAGGTGAATAATCGGTTTAATGGTTAATAATTGCTTTTTTGAATTTTATCAGACAGTGTTATGGGAGAGGATAATGCTGTCTGAATTTTTTCATTCCTTATTCTCGTCGACTAGAATAATTCCTGAACTTTTTCTGATACCCCTCTGTGTTTTTGGTAACGTTACTATGTTACTTTTCATCAATGAAGGTAAACAAAAGACGTACAAAGTAAGCAAAAATTGTAAATGAGTCTATAAATTCAGTAAAAGATAGGGAAGGTAACATAGTAACAGTTACTAAAATGAGAGAGTGTACCTAAGGTCCATAAAGGTTATTATTAAATAATAATAAAACATTATAATGCCATACCCCCTCTGTGTTTTAAGTAACGTTACTATGTTACTTGTTACCAAAACACACCTCCAAAAAAAAAGTTTTTTACTCGGCAATAGATTTTCTGCATGTGCCTCTATCTTTGCACCAACAAAGAACAAATAAACATTTTGCAGATATGAAAAAGACTATTATTTTTATTGCCCTCGTGATTGTTGCTATCGTGTGCTGGAACTGGATGCTTGAATCTCGTACACTTGCCTCTGCACTTTGCTTCTTCGGAATGTTCGTCGGAGGTGTATTGGCAATGCCTGTAGAAAACGAAAAAAAAGTGTGAATTTTTTTGCTAATAAATTTGGAAAATTGAAAAATAATTGTTATATTTGCAATGTAAAAAATATAACAGAATTATGGATGAAATTGTAGGTATCGTAAGCGAAGACAGAGAGGAGAGGATCTGTGAAAACTGCGAACACTGCATATGGAAATACGATGCACACGTGTGTTTCAAGGATAATATGGTGAGCTTTACCACAAGAAACAGCACGTGTGAGAATTGGGAGCTGAAAAACAGGGATATCTGATAGGATTTGCGCCCGACTGGAAATATTCCTTAGTCTCTATCGCCTAAGACTGGGAATTTCTTACGGAAGGCATTGAGTTTCTCCATATCGATTTCTGCGGTGATTGAAGAAACCTCACCGTCGGGGCAGGCAGCGACAGTCTTGCCGTAGGCATCGATGATAGCGGTTCCGCCGTTATATTCGCATGCAGGATCGTTGCCGATGCGATTAACGCCACAGACATAGCACTGATTCTCAATGGCGCGGGCACGGAGGAGAGTGTCCCAAGGCGCACGGCGGGAAGCTGGCCATGAAGCGACATAGAGGGCGACATCGTAGGCATTAGGACCACTTGCTTCATTGCGGGCAAAGATAGGGAAGCGGAGATCGTAGCAGACCTGGAGGAGGAAACGCACGCCTCGGAATTCCACTATAACGCGGTCCTGACCGGCAGAATAGCGTTTGTCTTCGCCGCTGTAGGTAAAGAGATGATGTTTGTCGTAGTGAACCTCTTTGCAGTCGGGAGTGACGAAATAGAATCGGTTGTAGAACCTGCCATCCTCTTCGGTCGCAATGCTTCCTGCAATGGCAGCATCCATACGATTGGCCATCTGCTTCATCCAGTTCAGCGAACTATGGTCTTTCTCAGCAACGCCCTCAGGCTCTGATGCGAAGCCTGTGCTCCACATCTCTGGGAGAACATACAAATCGCTCTTAGGAGCATTTTTTATGGCCTTGTAGGCGAGTTCCTGATTTTCTTCAGGATTTGCCCAAACAATATCTTGTTGTAATAATGTGATAGTCATTGACCTGCCTTTTGAGTAATAGTCATTAGCCAGCCTTGATTTAAGCCTTACGATATGTGATAGTACCAGTAGCCTGATTTGT
>JAZLKO010000047.1:0-15776 GCA_045597685.1 Prevotella sp. | reverse complement strand
ATAAACGCAAAACGTATGAAAACTCAGGTAAAACTTCAATATCTATCCGCGTTCATGATGCTAATCTTCGGGATGGTGTTGTGTGCTTTGGGATTCGCTGCCGACCCATACGGTGAAGTGTCGAATAGTGTTATAGGAATTAAATCGGTTAATTTTAGTTAAAAAGTAGCCAAAAGTAGCCAAAAGTCCCCTGCATTTTAACCATTTTTGAACTTTCCACAGTCAGCAGTCTGTTTAACTCAGTTTTTGTTTAAAACACATCTGTAACAATCACAGGGGGGATTTTGGTTCTTGTCCAAACAAGCCCCCACTAAATTTCCACTGACCCACAGTTTGTTTTTGGATAATCCAGATTTGTGATAATGGTATGCGATTATTCTGTAATTACCAATTTATTGGAACTTTCATCCAGATGCACCTTATGTGCATAGGATGTTGTATGTCCGTCATGAACTGCGGAGACATCAATGTGGCGTGCCTGCAATTCTGCAATCAGAGCCTGATCGTGGGCAGCACGGGCAGATGTCCAGGCACGGTTTCCCACCTGACTATTAAATGAATCTACTAAAGAATTAAGTGAAGCGGCTGCAAACTGTGCAGCGAAGTCTGAAAATAATTTTTCCATAATGACATTTTTTTGAATTAATAATTAAAATTCCACATCGTATCTTGACCACCGTGGCTGTCATTATAAGGTTGACTCCGTCTTCCTCGGATGCTCGGTTGACTTTGTCTTCCTCGGACGCGACTCGTCTTCAAGAAATAAAACAAGTTTTTTTCTTGCAGATCTCGCTGCTTGCTCGGTTGGTGCAGATTTAACTGCTCTTGATGTTTTCGCTGCAAAAGTAAGAAAAAGGTTAGAGGTTAGAGATTAGAGGTTAGAGAGTTTTAATATTTTTTATTAAAAAATCATAATTATTAATGATTAATTTTTAATTTTTAATTCATTGATGCAGTTTTTTCTAACTTTGCATCGCTATTACAATAAAACAGGAAACAAATGGATAGTATAAAAGAAATATACAAAATTGGTTATGGTCCGTCGAGCAGTCATACAATCGGGCCCTACAAGGCTGCTGAGATTTTTAAGAGTAAAAACCCTGATGCTGCATCGTTCCGGATTACGCTTTACGGCAGTCTTGCCGCAACTGGCAAAGGTCACATGACTGATATTGCATTAACTAACACCATCGCCTCTACCCCAGTCGAAATTGTATGGCGAGCTGACATTGTAAAGGATTTCCATACCAATGGCATTCTGTTTGAAGCATTGGATGCTTCTGGCAAGGTGACTGACGACTGGATTGTCTATAGCGTAGGCGGTGGCTCACTTGGAGAAGATCCTACCGATGGCTACAACAGATTGGCCATAAAAAACAGCACCCCTGTTTATCGGCGCAATTCAATGACAGAAATACAGGAATTCATTGAAAAAGAAGGACTGTCGTTTTGGGAATATGTTGAGTATCATGAAGGCAACGATATTTGGGACTATCTTGCAGAGGTATGGGAGCAGATGCAACAAAGTGTAAGAGACGGATTGGAGAACGATAAAATTCTTCCTGGCGGATTGAAACTCAGAAGCAAGGCAAAGCAATACTATGTCCGTGCGTCCAGCTATAAGCCATCGCTCCAGACGCGAGCATTAGTAACCTCATACGCTCTTGCCGTATCGGAACAGAATGCCCGTGGTGCAAAGGTTGTTACTGCCCCTACATGCGGTTCGTGCGGAGTTGTTCCAGCCGTGTTGTTCCACATGAAGAAGAATCATAACTTTTCTGACAGAGATATTCTGAAAGCACTTGCCACCGCAGGACTATTTGGCAACGTGGTAAAAACAAATGCTTCTATTTCAGGAGCAGAAGCAGGATGCCAGGCTGAAATAGGCACAGCCTGTGTCATGGCAGCCACAGCGGTGAATCAATTGTTTGGCGGTTCGCCTCAGCAGATTGAGTGCGCAGCAGAAATGGCTATGGAGCATAATCTTGGACTCACCTGCGACCCAATCTGCGGACTTGTACAGATTCCATGCATTGAGCGCAACCCTATTGCTGCCCTGCGAGCATTAGATGTGAGTCTTTATGCACTATTGAGCGATGGCAAGCACATAATCTCTTTCGACAAGGTTGTTGACACCATGCGACGCACAGGCAAGGACATCCCAAGCCTATACAAGGAAACCGCCCTCGGTGGTCTGGCGGCGCTATAAAGGATGCTGACTCGGACAATGACGAGGAATGAGCAATGAGAAATTAGAAATAAGCAATTGTCTTAACTACTTAACTTCTTAACTCCTATTGTCAATTATCAATTGTCAATTGTCAATTATCAATTAATGCCTTGGCATTTGAGCTCCTTAACTACACAATTTAACTCTGACTGCTGATTCTGAACTTTGAATAACCGATATGAAGAAATGGATTAATATTGGGCTTATTGCAATCATCATCTTGCTGTTGATTCTGATAATCAACAGCCTTAAAGGAACATTCTGATGAGAATAATTACAGGAATATATAAGGGACGTAGTTTTGATGTTCCAAAAACATTCAAGGCACGTCCTACTACTGACTTTGCAAAAGAAAACCTCTTCAACGTAGTCCGGCAATACATAGACTTTGATGGAGCCACAACATTGGATTTGTTTTCCGGGACAGGCAGCATATCATTGGAACTATTGTCACGAGGATGCCAACAGGTAATAAGCGTAGAGGCAGACAGAGACCATCACAGATTCATCATGCAATGTCTGCAAAAAATCAATGCTTCAAACTGCGTACCAATACGTGGTGATGTGTTTCGCTTTCTGAGAAGTTGCAAGATGAATTTTGATTTTATTTTTGCAGACCCACCCTATAAACTTGAAAAACTCGACACTATTCCTGACGAAATTTTCAATCGCCAGTTGTTGAAAGAAGGTGGACTATTCGTTTTGGAGCATGGCAAGGAGTATGATTTCAGCCAAAATCCACACTTCACCGAGCACCGTTCATACGGGTCAGTGAATTTTTCGTTCTTCAGAGGATCTTTATAAGCTCTTCCATACCAGCCGATGCACCTTTCTGTATTTGCTGTATTTTCGTGTTATAACTCGTATTTATCGGATTAGGATCTATAATATAGATAAGTGTACCTGGTTTCACATATTGCACTAATCCTGCTGCGGGATAGACATTTAGGCTTGTACCTATAATCACAAACACATCAGCCTGCATAGCTGCATAAGTAGCAGATTCCATATTCGGTACCGCCTCACCGAAAAACACGATATATGGTCGCAGCAACGACCCGTCGCCAGCCAGAGTTCCTGGTTCTATCTCAAGATTCTTGTCGGTCAGTGTAATCTGATACCTGCTATCCTCCACGTCATACGATGAGCACACCTTCATTAATTCTCCATGCAGATGAATCACCTTTTTCGAACCAGCCATCTCGTGCAGATTATCCACATTCTGCGTCACTACCGTAACATCATAGTTATTCTGCAGTTCAGCCACAAGTTCATGTCCACGGTTAGGCTTTTTCGTAACCAGTTGCCTGCGCAGCATATTATAAAAATTAGTCACCAATGTAGGATTGCGTTCCCATCCCTCATGAGTTGCCACATCTGCCACGGGATAGTTTTCCCACAAACCTCCAGCATCCCTGAATGTACTCAGTCCACTTTCGACCGACATTCCTGCTCCAGTCAAAACAACAATCTTTTTCATAAGCATTCTTGTATTAAGTCCATTTCAAAGCCACGTTGCAAGGCAAAACGTATCAGTTTGCCATTCATCTCGTAGTCACTCTTCGCCTTTATAGTCTTCCGTTTGCTTTCTATCAGTGGGCGTAGGATAGCCAGAAATTCCTCGTCATCAATCTCGGAAAAAAATCTGTCCGACACCTCTTTCCCAATCCGTTTCGCATACAGAGCCTGTTCAATTTTTCTTCTGCCCCACTTGTTAAATGTTATCTTGCTGCGAATGAAAGCCTTGCAAAAGCGTTCATTGTCAACATATTTATTACCAACAAGGTATTGCATAATCTGCGCCTGTTCAGTCTCTGTCATGCCCCATCGTTGTAATTTTTCGAGCATTTCCTGTTCACAATATTCTCCCCCTGCACACAATGCAGTAAGTTTAAACAAAGCCTCGTCCTTAGTATATTTTTTCATTTTTATTATTTATATTTCTTGGGTGGTGATGCAGGATTTCTTCTCGTAGCGTGTGCATATCAATATGGGTGTAAATCTCTGTTGTACCAATGCTTTCATGTCCCAGCATTGCCTGAATAGCACGTAAATCTGCCCCACCTTCAAGCAGAGCCGTAGCAAAACTATGGCGGAACGTGTGGGGCGATATTGTCTTCGTTATTCCTGCTTCGACAGCCTGACGTTTCACCATGATAAGTATCATAGTACGAGTAAGATGCGACCCTCGGCGATTCAAGAAGACATAATCGCCCTCACCAGCCTTGATGTCCATCTGCTTACGCTTTTCCAGCCAATAACGCAATTCCTTCAAAGCCCGTGGTGAAATAGGAACCAGTCGTTCCTTGCTGCCCTTGCCCATTACACGTATAAACTCCTCTTCACAATACAGGTTGGACAATTTCAAATTCACCAATTCGCTAACACGCAATCCGCAACTGAAAAGCACCTCTATAATAGCCTTATTGCGATGTCCCTCATTAGTGCTCAAATCAATCGACTGCTCTATCTTGTCGATTTCATCCACTGTCAACACCTCAGGAAGATGCTTTCCCATCAGAGGTGACTCTAACAGTTCCGATGGATCAGACTTGATTTCTCCTTCTATTTCTAAGAAACGGAAAAACGACCTTATCCCCGACAAGATACGACATTGAGAGCGAGCACTAATACCCAAATCATGGAGAGTAGCTGCAAAATGCTGCAAATCTTCCAACTGCACATCGCGATATTCAATATTTTGACTCTCAAGATATTGATTGAGTTTCTCAAGGTCACGCATATAAGCATCAAGCGTATTGGGAGAGTAGTTTCTCTCCAATCGTAGATAACGCCTGTAATGCTTAATTAAATTCGTTTCCATCAGAATCCAAAACTTTCAACAGCTAAGCGGTACGAATCAAGTCCAAACCCACAGATTACTCCGTGGCAGACTGAAGAAATAAGCGACTTCTGCCTATATTCCTCACGAGCATAAATATTGGAAATATGCACCTCTACCACGGGAACGGAAATAGCCTTTATGCAGTCGTGCAGTGCCACACTGGTATGAGTGTATGCACCAGCATTAAGCACGATTCCATCGTAGGAAAATCCCACCTCCTGCAGTTTGTTCACCAGCTCACCCTCGACATTGCTCTGATAGTAATCAAATTCCACATCAGGATACAAAGCTTTCAACCGCTGCAATTCAACATCAAACCCATCCTTGCCATAAATCTCAGGTTCCCTGATGCCCAGCAAATTCAAATTAGGTCCGTTAATAATCTGTATTTTCATATTTGTCAATTAAGCTGTTTAAAATCCCTTTCCCTTGGGGAGGGGTCAGGGGTAGGCTCATTATTTAATAATTTTCTTTTGATGCGCAAAAATAAAGATTTTTTTTATTCCCACAAAGTTTTTTTGATTAAAATACCACAAATAGCCCGAAACTTTTCTGATTCTCAATAAAAATCCTACCTGTATTGATAAAAAGCATTTCACTTAAATGATTCGTAAGCAAACAACCAATTATTAAAAAATCATAAATCCCTAACCCCTAATCTCTAACCTCAAACCTTTTTTACTACCTTTGCATTCAAATTCGTGTATATGCGATAATAAACGACTAATTTGGAAGGATGGCAGAGTGGTCGATTGCGCTGGTCTCGAAAACCGGTATACGGTTCCCGTATCGGGGGTTCGAATCCCCCTTCTTCCGCCAAGGGGTAATGCATAATTGATAATTGACAATTGATAATTGATAAACGTTCAGAGTCAGTAGCCAAAGTCAGTAGTTAAAATCCGATGGCAAAGGATAAAATAGCATACGTTTGTGATAACTGCGGATATGATTCGCAGAAATGGCTTGGGCGATGTCCAAGTTGTGGACAATGGAACACTTTCAAGGAAGTTCGTATTGGTGGGGCAAGTTTATCTGCCTCGCCACGCTCTGTATCGGGAAAACACTCGGTTTCATCAGCACAATTACAGAAATCCACGCCATTGAGACTGGATGAGATAGAGAGTCGCAATGATCCAAGAATTGATTTGCACGATGCGGAGTTTAATCGTGTTTTAGGTGGTGGGCTGGTGCCTGGAAGCATAATCTTGCTGGGTGGTGAGCCTGGTATTGGAAAGAGCACGTTGTCGTTGCAGACCGTACTAGGAATACCTGAGAAGAAGATTCTCTATGTTAGTGGTGAAGAGAGTGCCCGTCAGTTGAAGATGCGTGCCGACAGACTCCGTCCGAATGTTGGCGGCAATTTGCGAATTTTCTGTGAAACATCGCTCGAAAGTATTCTTGACGCACTGAATGAGGGTATTGATGGAGAGAACTACGATTTGGCAATTGTGGATTCCATTCAGACCATTGCATCAGAAAACATTGATACTGCACCAGGCAACATCACACAAGTGAGGGAATGTGCTGCTGCATTGCTGCGATATGCAAAAACATCTGGAATGCCGATAATCCTCATTGGTCACATAACAAAAGACGGTACGCTGGCTGGCCCGAAGGTTTTGGAGCATATTGTTGATACGGTTATCCAGTTTGAGGGCGACAACAAGCACATGTACCGAATATTGCGCGGCATAAAGAATCGTTTTGGTTCGACTTCGGAAATAGGCATTTACGAAATGGGGCAAGGCGGTTTGCGTGAAGTGATAAATCCATCGGAACTCCTGCTGACAAAGGAACACGAAGGACTCAGCGGTGTGGCAATATCATCTGCCATAGAAGGCGTGAGGCCGTTTATGATAGAGACTCAGGCCTTGGTATCGACAGCGGCTTACGGCACTCCACAGCGTTCTGCCACAGGTTTCGACCAACGGCGACTGAATATGCTGCTGGCTGTGCTGGAGAAAAGAGTTGGCTTTAAACTAATCCAGAAAGATGTTTTTATAAATATTGCAGGTGGGTTGAGAGTGACTGACTTAGCAATGGATTTGAGTGTGATTGCAGCAGTATTGTCGAGCAATGTTGATACGGCAATTGAGAGTGGCTACTGCATGGCTGGTGAAGTGGGACTGAGCGGTGAAGTCCGACCTGTAGGCAGAATAGAACAACGAATTTCCGAAGCTGAAAAACTCGGTTTCACACATTTCATCCTGCCAAAATACAACTTGCAGGGCATAAATCAGAAAAAATACAATATAGACCTCATCCCAGTAAGAAAGGTTGAGGAGGCATTAAGAGCATTATTCGGATGAATGATTTGAACAGGAAGTGGGTGATAATGTCGTTAGTGGCAGTTGTCGTTGTGCTAATAATAACCATCGTATCCAGTTTGATAGTCAAAGGCGACAGGACGGAAAAGGCTTCACAATCAGTTGTGGATTCCGTTTCGCTGACAGTAGCCACCCTGCCGACAATAGACTGTTTGCCTGTGTATGTGGCTATTGAGGATAGTATGTTTGAAAAAGCAGGATTGAAACTTAAGGCTGTGCCATTCACAGCACACATGGACTGTGATACCGCACTTGCCAACGGCAGTGCGCTGATTGCTTTTTCTGATGTTATCAGGGCACAGAGGCTAATTCGCAAGCGTGTTCCCTTGACTTTTCTGTCGCAAACTACCCTATCATGGAAATTGATAACAAACCACAAATCACGAATCACGACACCAAAATCGCTTAAAGAGAAATTTGTGGCTATAACCCGTTTTTCAGCAACCGACTATCTGGCAGAGAAATTCGTGGACAGTATCAAATTAAAGCGTGAGGACGTGTATAGAGCACAAATCAACGACATAAAAGTCCGTATGAGAATGCTTGCCAATAATGGACTGGACGGTGCGTTATTGCCTGAACCACAAGCCACAGAGGCCATAGGCATGAATCATAGTCTGCTGAAAGACTTTTCGTCTTTTTCTCCTTCGCTCGGTGTGATTGCCATGCGTCAGGATTTAATAGAAAAGCAGAAGCGGCAGAAGCAGCTTGAATTGTTTAAAAAAGTATATGATGAAGCTGTGGATTCAATAAATGCAAAAGGTGTAGGGCATTATGGACATATTATTCGACATTATTGTAAGGTAAGACAATCTACTGTAGATTCGCTGAAGTCTTTGAATTTCATACACATCACACCCGTATCACCAACGTCAGTGACCATAGCACAAGAGTGGTTAGATAAGCACTGATTAGGGAATTAAAGAATTCAAACGACCAAGATATTTTTCATGGAAAACAAGCGAAATATAATATCCGACATAAAACTTGCAATTTCTCACAGCAGACCATTGCAGGCTCTTGACGATCTTGAGAGTATTGTAAACAACCACATGGCTTGGGGTATCAGCGACAAGCTGGAGAATTTGAAAAACCATTATCAGCTTATGTGCGATTCTGTCAGTCAGGGGATGAAAGATCCGAAACTTGACGACAATTTCAATTATCTACTGAAAGACATCTATAGTTTCTTCACTCTTGTGAAATGGCATCTTCGCAAGGAACGCAGTCAGACTTCCATGCTTGTACTCGGTGAAAATCCTTATTTTGACGCAGACTATTATCGCAAACTTCTTGAAGATTGTCATGCCGACGAATTACTTGGCACGCCAGACTACAAGACTCATCAGAAACTGCGTAATGATGTGTTCAACATACTTATAAACCAGCCATCATGGACAACAGAACTTACACGCAAGGTTTATGATATGCTGATGGCTGAAACCATCGACACGAAAGATAAACAGATAATGGTTTCTGCCATAATGCTGAGCACCTTGGGGACATTCGACTTCAGAAAGCTCAACCTCATGCAGAATGTCTATGCCAACACTCAGGATATTGACCTTCAGCAGAGAGCACTTGTGGGCTGGGCATTGAGTTTCGATGATGACTTACTGAATATCTTTCCAGAACAGTTGGAACTTGCTGCTGAGATTATGGGCGTGGAAGAGTTTGCACAGGATTTGTTCTCACTACAGATTCAGTTGCTGTTATGCATGAACGCGCAGCAAGACAATAAGATGATTCGTGATGAGATTCTCCCATCCATGATGCAGAACATGAAAATGCCGACATTGGACATCAAAGTGATTGAAGACCCTGAGGAAATAGAGGATTTTTTAGAGCGTGAAGCAGCAGAGAAAAAACTGGAAGAGCTACAAGATTCTGCAGAAAAAATAATGGAAATGCAGAAGAAAGGGGCAGATATCTATTTTGCAGGCTTTGCCTCAATGAAAAATTATCCTTTCTTCAGTACCGTTTCCAATTGGTTCTGCCCGTTTTATTTCGAGCATCCTGAAATGGATGGAGTTTATAAAGGTGAATCTGTTGAGATTGCAAAGCAACTGTCGCACGCAATGCCGTTTTGTGATTCCGACAAATATTCTTTCATGTTTACCCTGAATATGGTAATAGACAAAATTCCAAAAAATGTTATTGATATTCTTGGGCAGGGTGACGTGAAGTTATTCAGCGGTCTTGAAAACATTGCGCAAAATACTATTTCTCTAAGGAATTATTTGCAGGATTTATATCGTTTCTTCAAGATTTGTCCTATGAGCAAACGTTTTGTGGATATATTTGACAATCAGAAATATCTACCATTTGCCAATCAAGCATTAATGCTGATGAGCCAACAGTCTGACATGTATGCGGCTCTCGCCAAAATGCTGTTGAACAAGAAAAGATATTCCGATTTAGAAAAATTAATTTCTGTTCATGCACCAATAGCAGATGATACGTCGTTTATTGCTGTGGCGGCAAAATATTATCAGGCAATAGGCAATTCCCTGAAGGCTGAAATGTGCTACAGAATATTGCATCAGCGATGTCCAGATAACCCATCATATCTAAGCGGACTGGCACGATGCTGTTTCAGTATGGAGGAATATATTGAAGCTAAAGATCTGTATTTGAAAGTTGCCAATTTGCGCCCTGATGACTACAAGGTGCAGTTGAATGTGGCTATTTGCATGACTTACACTGAAGCTTATGTTGCTGCCATAAAATTGCTGGCAAAATTATATTATGAGCATACTGATGACATCAATGTTATCAGGGCTTTTGCCTGGGCTTATCTTGCATCAAATAATGCAGAACAGGCTGTAAAGAAATATGCAGAAGTGTTGCAACAAGGTAAATCCATAAAGTCCGAGGACAATTTCTATATGGGACTGGCATTATGGATGGCGGGCAACGTCAGCAATGCAGTAGATTATTTTGTCGAGGCAGCTTCTGATTCAGACGTTGACATTGAAGAGATAATACGCAAAGAGGAAGAAGTTCTGTATAAATATCACATAACAGACGTCCAGACGCAGATAGTTATAGATTTGGTACGGCAGAGATTATGAAACGAACTTCATCTTTTATTTTTCTGTTGATTTTCACGGTGTTGCTACCAGTGTTCTGCCGAGCGCAATGTGATAGTATCGTTGCTGCAGAACTGCAAAAATACGGTGTCAAATTTTCCAACAATAACTCTGTTGTTGTGTTCAAGAACGGACAGGAAAAATTTGATGATTTGTTTCCTGCCATACGTCGGGCAAGGCATAGTGTACATTTAGAATACTTCAATTTTCGCAATGACTCTATCGCTTCTATGCTCTTTGACATACTTGCCGAAAAGGTAAAGGAAGGAGTAAAAGTGCGTGCCTTGTTTGATGGTTTCGGAAATGATTCCAACAATCAACCACTCAAGAAAAAACACTTACGCAACTTGCGTGAACGCGGCATAGAAATTTATGAGTTCGACCCCATACGCTTTCCGTGGGTAAACCACATCTGGCCTCGTGACCATCGGAAAATAGTGGTTATTGATAGCAAGATAGCCTATACTGGTGGCATGAATGTAGCTGACTACTATATAAAAGGTACTCCGCAGGTAGGAACATGGCGAGACATGCATTGCCGCATTGAAGGCAATGCGGTGAATGAACTGCAAAAGATATTCCTGCACATGTGGAACAAAGTAACCAAACAAGATATCACTGACTCTGACTCTGACACTGATTCGTTTGATACCTCTGGATTGAAGATCGACACCACTTCAACACGCGGCAGGAAAACTGTCGGCATAGTCAACCGAGAGCCACGCACATCCAACGAAATCATGCGTGTAATGTATTGCACAAGTATTGATAATGCCAAGTCGCACATTCAGATTATTAATCCATATTTCACACTATTGCCATGCGTAAAAAAAGCACTGCGTCGTGCACTCAAGAGAGGTGTAAATGTGGAAATAATGATAAGTCTCAACAGTGACGTGCCGCTGACCCCAGACTGCGTGTTCTTTCAGGCACACACAATGATGAAATGCGGAGCAAAAGTATATGTTTACAAGCCAGGGTTCCATCATTCTAAAATCATGACTGTTGATGATAGTTTCTGCACCATCGGCAGCACTAATCTTGATGCCAGAAGCCTTTCGTGCGATTATGAAGTAAATGCACTTATTCTCGACCATCATACTACAGCCGAACTGATGGAAATTTTCGAGAACGACAAGAAAGACTGCTTCCTTCTCACTCCAGAAACCTGGAACCAGATGCGTACCCGCTGGCAGAAGACACGAGGATGGCTTGCACATCTGCTGTCACCTTTTCTTTAAAAGAATGCACACTTTTAGTAAAAATGCGCAATGATGTGTTAAAAATACTGCGAAATGTTGCCTTATATCAAGAAAGACGATTAAAAATTTTGAAAATTGCAAAAATATACATACCTTTGCAGCGAATTTGAAGTGGTTCAAATATTGAATAACATAAATATGTTTTTATAACATAATGTTTCATTTAAAATTTTATTAACATGAAGAAATTATTTATGGTAATTGCTCTTGCAGCAATGACAATGAGCGCAAGTGCTCAGAAAGTTGGTGTTTGGTACGGTCTTGGTTTCAACAAGATTACTAATCTGAAGGTTGATGGTGTTTCAACTGCAGACCTTGGTGCGTCAATGAAGATGTACTGCTCACCAGTTAATTTCGGTGTAACTTACACTCAAGAAATGGGTAGCTTTGACTTCACTGGTGGTTTGAGTTATCGTCAAAAGGGTTCTAAAGTTGATGTTGAGGGAACCGAAGCATGGAAACCTAAATTCCTCCAATTAGACGTTCTTGGCACATACAACTTCTATAAGAACGACGAAGGTACAAGCAAATTCGGTATTCAGACTGGTCCTTACGTAGCTCTTATGACAGGTACTGACAGCGCAGATAAAGATGCAGTAAGAAAATGTGACGTAGGTTGGCAGGTTGGTGTTGCTGCTGCTGTTAGCAACGTTACCTTTAGCGCAGGTTACGAATTTGGTTTCGTAAAGCTCTACAAGGATGAAATGTTCAAAGCATTAGGTGCTGCTAAGGTTAAGGGTACTTTGAACCAGGGTATATACGTTAAGGTTGGTTACCAGTTCGGTCTCTAATTTGAATATCATTCAAACACAGATATAGGCTTCCCAAGTGGAAGCCTTTTTTATTCCTCGTGGAATGATTCACGGATTGCTTGTGTGTATATTCTTCAAGCCGCATACAAAAATAAAGCGCACATTGTTAGGTAACTACTCAGCCTTTTGGTTGTATAAGGCTTATAACAGGCATATATTCGATTCATCTTCAATTCATATTCATTTATTGCTCAGTTCTTCTTCGATTCTGAATCGAATAACAATCGAAGAACAATCGAAGAAGAATCGAAGAAAAATCGAATATGAGGTAGAGATAAGGTAGCGATAAGGCAGAGATAAGGTTGCGTGTGAACAAAAAAAAGGGTGAGTAGTTACATTGTTAGTAAAAATGTGCAATAGTATGTTAAAAATGCAATAAAACGTTGCCTTAAATCAAAATAATACAGTAAAATTTTGAATCAAGCATAAAAATACATAACTTTGCAGCGAATTTGGAGTAGTTCAAATATTGAATAACACATAAAATGTTTTTATAACATTATGTTTCATTTAAATTATTATTAACATGAAGAAATTGTTTATGGTAATTGCTCTTGCAGCAATGACAATGAGCGCAAGTGCTCAGAAAGTTGGTGTTTGGTACGGTCTTGGTTTCAACAAGGTTACAAATCTCAAAGTTGATGGTGTTTCATCTGCGGATGGTGGCGTTTCAACGAAGATGTACTGCTCACCAGTTAATTTCGGTGTAACTTACACTCAGGAAATGGGAAAGTTCGACCTCACTGGTGGTTTGAGTTTTCGTCAGAAGGGTACTAAAGTTGAATATCTTGACAAAGCATGGAAGCCTAAATTCCTTCAGTTAGATGTTCTCGCTGCATACAACTTCTATAAGAACGACGAAGGTTCTACTAAGATTGGTATCCAGACTGGTCCTTACGTAGCTTTGATGACTGACAAAGATAGGACTAATGGATTTGGTGATGAGGTAAGAACATGTGATGTAGGTTGGCAGGTTGGTGTTGCTGCTGCATATAAAAACGTTACTTTTAGCGCAGGTTACGAATTTGGTTTCGTAAAGTTATGGAAACTTGATACACTCGTCAAAGATTATGGTTATGATGCTAATATTAAAGGTACTTTGAACCAGGGTATCTACGTTAAGGTTGGTTACCAGTTTGGTCTCTAATTTGAATATTATTCAAACACTGTTATAGGCTTCCCAAGTGGAAGCCTTTTTTATTTCTATTTCTCGTGGAATGATTCGCGGATAGCCTGGCTGCGGGTGAGTATGCGGCGTTCGCGCCATAGTTCAATGCTATTTAAGGTGTTTTGCCAAAGTATGTAACAACCAGGTCCTGCTGAAGAAATAGGATTAAGATAAGTAAAAGCTATCCATATTTCAAAAGATGTATTTTTCTGTCCCAATGCCTGAGTAGCATCTATCCGACTGTTGGCGTGGATGCCGACAAGTTTTCCCAATCCGAATTGCAGAAGACACGAGATAAGGGCTGCGGCTGCAATCATCAGAAGCAACGATATTGAAGAATTGCTGTTGCAGATGTTCTTGGCAGTAGTGCCCATAACAATGGTCAATGAACCTGCCCAGATATAAAAGCCCAAGTCTGGTCGGTTGGCAATCCATTTCTGCAACCGTGGCAGATAGCGCTGCGTTGCCCAACCGAGAAAAAGCGGTACGATGAGTACTGTGACGACCTTGTAGAGGATGATAAGAAAAGCCTGAACGAAGGTGAGTCCTTCACCTGTTTCCACCATTGGCAGAAAGAATGGAATTTCCAGAGCTGCAACGAAATTGGAAAACAAGGTAAATGATGTTATGCTTGCCAAGTCGCCTCCAAGTTTGGCAGATACAACGGCTGAGGCTGTTGCAGTGGGTCCGATGACGCACATCAGTATGCTTTCCCATAGAATCTTGTCGGATTTGCTATCAACACAGAAGAGCAGGACTGCCATGATAGCCACTATCAAAAGAGTTTGGATGACGATTATCCACAGATGCCACATTTCAAACCTCATGCGGTGAAAATCCACCTTGCAAAAGGTGACATACAGGACTAAGAACAGGAATATTGGCAGTGATTCGTTGGCAATAGGTTCAAAGAAATTTCCGAAATCATCAAATTCTGGTATTGACCTGAATATCAGATAGACAAGAATGCCTATTGCCATGCAAACAGGCAATGCCCAATCTTTTATAAAATTTATAAGGCTTTTCATTATTTGTGCTTGCGGTTAGCACGCTGCTGACGATACTTTGCTTTTTGCATGGCAGAACCGCTGCCATGTGCGCCAGTAATGTATTTTTTCTTTTTTGCCTTCGTCTTGACCTTTGAACTATCGGTTTGTTTGCTGCTTCCTCCAGCACGCCCCCAGTTGATACCTCCGTTGGCAATAATCTTTTCTATATCATTATCACTTGTATGGCTCATAGTTATTTTTTTATTATGACCTATCAAAATAAATAAAGGGGCTTAATGTTGCCCCTTATTTTTTTACTTCTGTTCAACCTGAACTCTCTTTTCCTTAATACGAGCTTTCTTACCAGTAAGCTCGCGCAGGTAGTAAAGTTTAGCACGACGAACCTTACCAATCTTATTGACAGTGATGCTGTCAATATTTGGTGATTCAATCGGGAAAATACGTTCAACACCTACTGTACCTGACATCTTGCGTACAGTGAAACGTTTCTTTTCTCCATGACCAGAAATGCGGATAACAACACCGCGGAAAAGCTGGATACGCTCTTTTGAGCCTTCGATAATTTTGTAAGCGACAGTAATAGTATCACCTGATTTGAACTTCGGGAACTGTTTGCCGGTTGCAAATGCTTCTTCAGCAACTTTGATTAAATCCATTGTTTTTAAAAGTTTAATTACTGTATCGTTCCAACGCAACGTAGCGAGGTCTCACGTTACTTCCTGCCATAGGTTACGCCAAAAGCAGCGCAAAGGTAAGAAAAAAAATCAATTCACAATTCACAATTCACAATCATAGCCGTTTTTTAACCTTATTTAACCGTTTTCAGCTCACTCAATGACTGCTCAGCCTTTTTGAACAAGCTCAAATTACAAAATGATTCGCTTCAAAAGTAAGCATTCATACAACTACACATTGTAGCAGTTGCAGAACTGTAGTACCTTTGCAGCCGCAATATTGCAACAAAACTACAACTGCTATTATTATGAGAAAAGAAGAATTTGCAGAATTACAGTATCGGCATCAGGAGAGT
>JAZLKO010000046.1:0-5886 GCA_045597685.1 Prevotella sp. | reverse complement strand
CAACTTGCCACACATCGTGAGATGAGAAAGCGCGAAACCGCCGTATGCCGAACGGCACGTACGGTGGTGTGGGAGGTCGGTAAATGTGAAAGTAGGAGGCAAATGCCTTTTTATGATTAGCATTTACCTCCTACCCAATTGATAAAAAATCTTAATTGTCAATTGTTAATTGTCAATTATCAATTAAAAAACGCAGTTTTTTCTTACCTTTGCAAGCAATTTGTAAATCCTTAAATATATGGCAAAGAAAGCTTTATTAATGATTCTCGATGGTTGGGGAATCGGTAAAAAAGGTTGTGGTGACGTGATTTTCAATACTCCCACACCTTATTTAGACTATCTCTATGCAGTTAGTGCTCACTCTCAGTTGATGGCTTGTGGCGAAGATGTAGGTCTGCCTGATGGCCAGATGGGTAATTCAGAAGTTGGCCATCTCAACATTGGTGCAGGGCGCATTGTGTATCAAGACCTTGTGAAAATAAACCGTGCTTGCAAAGATGGCAGCATAATGGAAAATCCAGAAGTCGTTTCTGCTTTTACATACGCCAAGGAAAATGGCAAGTCGATTCATTTTATGGGACTGACTTCTGATGGTGGTGTACACTCATCATTGGAGCATCTGTACAAACTTTGTGAAATCAGCAAACACTATGGACTGAAAAACACCTATATTCACTGTTTTATGGATGGACGTGATACTGACCCTAAGAGTGGGATTGGTTTCATTGCTGACCTTGAAAAGCATGCGGCTGCCAATGACTGCACAATAGCAAGTATAGTAGGTCGTTTCTATGCAATGGATCGCGACAAGCGGTGGGACAGAATAAAGGAGGCATACGACCTGCTTACAGAAGGAAAAGGCAAGCAAGCCGAAAACATGCTTCAGGCAATGCAAGAAAGTTATGCTGATGGAGTAACAGATGAGTTTATCAAGCCAATAAATAACAGCACCGTTGATGGCACCATTAAGGAAGGTGATGTGATAATATTCTTCAATTTCCGCAACGACCGTGCCAAGGAACTGACTATCGTTCTTACTCAAAAGGATATGCCAGAAGAAGGTATGCACACTATTCCAGGGCTGCAATACTATTGCATGACTCCATACGATGCATCATTCAGCGGTGTTCATATCCTATTCCCTAAGAAAGATGTAGAAGACACGCTCGGTGAGTATTTGAGCAAGAAAGGTCTGAAGCAACTCCATACAGCAGAAACAGAAAAGTATGCTCATGTTACCTTCTTCTTCAATGGTGGAAGAGAAGCTCCGTTTGATGGTGAAGACAGAATACTTGTCCCTTCACCAAAGGTTGCCACTTACGACCTGAAGCCAGAAATGAGTGCTTACGAAGTAAAGGACAAACTTGTAGAGGCAATCAAACAGGATAAATACGACTTTATTGTTGTGAATTTTGCAAATGGCGATATGGTAGGTCATACTGGTGTCTATCACGCAATAGCAAAGGCAGTATGGGCAGTTGACAATTGCGTGAAGGAAGTTATCGAAGCTGCCAAGTCTGTTGGTTATGAGGCAATAATCATTGCCGACCATGGCAATGCCGACAATGCCATCAATGCCGATGGCACACCAAACACAGCACATTCTCTCAATCCTGTGCCATTCATCTATGTCACCGACAACAATAGCGCAACAGTAAAAGACGGCCGTCTGGCAGACGTAGCACCTTCAATCCTTCATATCCTCGGCCTCGAACAGCCAGCAGATATGACAGGCGAGAATCTGATAGCCGATAATTAATCCAAGTTGAAATCAACTTGAATGGTGGTTAACACAACCGTAAAAACCGCACAACAATATGGTAAAAGCTTGGCGTGAAAAGGTTGTTATTCCAACTTATGAAGTTGGACAGCCTGAAAAGAACCCGATATTTCTTGAGAATAGAGTATATCAAGGCAGTAGTGGGGTGGTTTATCCTTATCCTGTAATCGAAAGCATCAGTGATGAAAAGACCGACCACACCTATAATGCAATTTTCTTGGAAAATGAATATATAAAAGTGATGATTCTGCCAGAACTTGGCGGACGCATACAAATGGCATACGATAAAATTAAGCAGCGCCATTTTATATATTACAACAGAGTAATAAAACCCGCTCTCGTGGGTCTGGCTGGTCCTTGGATTTCTGGTGGAATAGAATTCAACTGGCCTCAGCATCATCGTCCGTCAACGTTTATCCCTGTGGATTCCAAAATAGAAGAAAACGAAGACGGCAGTATCACCGTATGGGTAAACGAACAGGAACGCATGTTTCATCAGAAAGGTATGGCTGGCTTTACATTGCGTCCAGGTTGTGCATATATTGAAATAAGAGGTGTGGTGTATAATCGCACCGATATGCCCCAAACCTTCCTGTGGTGGGCAAATCCTGCGGTTGCAGTAAATGATGCTTACCAGAGCGTGTTCCCGCCAGATATAAATGCTGTGTTCGACCATGGCAAACGAGCCGTAAGTTCGTTTCCTATTGCCACAGGCACATATTATAATATGGATTATTCTGCTGGAGTGGATATTTCCAACTACAAAAATATCTATGTGCCAACAAGTTATATGGCTGTGAATTCCAAATACGATTTTGAAGGCGGCTATGAAAACGACACACAGGCAGGAATGCTCCATGTGGCAAATCATCACGTATCGCCAGGCAAGAAACAATGGACTTGGGGCAATGGCGATTTCGGCAGAGCATGGGACAGAAACCTCACAGATGAAGATGGTCCCTACATAGAGCTCATGGCGGGTGTGTTTACAGAAAATCAGCCTGATTTCACTTGGATAATGCCACACGAAGAAAAAACTTTTGTGCAATACTTTATGCCATATCGTGAACTTGGAATAGTTAAGCAGGCAAACAAGGACTTTCTGATAAATGTGGAATGTAAAAACGAAGAAATAAATTTCAAAATCTTTGCCACTTCAAGCCAGACAGTCCGCGTTGAACTGAAAACCAACAATGGAGAAATATTATACGACTCCATAGAACACCTGTCGCCAGAAGTAGTATTAACGAAAACCATAACCTTCAACCCTCAACCCTCCCTTCGACAAGCTCAGGGCAGGCGCAACCCTCAGCCCCAACTTACTATCTACAATCCGCAGGATAATCGTGTGCTACTCAGTTGGACACCAGAGCCTGATGAAATTAAGCCAATCCCAGATCCTGCTGAAGCTGCATTGCGACCAGATGAAATAAAAACCGTGGAACAGCTCTATCTCACCGGACTACATTTAGAGCAATATCGCCATGCAACCTACAATCCTGTAGAATACTATGAGGAAGGACTCCGTCGCGAACCTCTCGACACACGTTGCAACAATGCCCTCGGATTGTGGTATCTCCGCCGTGGCAGATTCGATAAGGCAGAGCCGTATTTCCGCACAGCAGTAAAGGTGTTGCAGAAACGCAACCCAAACCCATATTGGGGCGAACCACTGTATAATCTTGGCTTATGCCTGCGCTATCAGGCGTTAAAAAACGATAACGATACGCTTCGCTACGATAACGATAACCGTACAAACGTTCAAGGTTCAAGGTCAGAGTCAGTGTCAGTAGTCAGAGTCAACAACGACTTATTATCCGAGGCATACGACTGGTTCTATAAAAGCACATGGAATGCAGAATGGCAGAGTGTAGGTTTTTTTGCATGTGCACAAATCAGTTGTATGCAAGGCAGATTCCATGATGCATTGGACGAAATCAATACATCGCTCATCCGCAATTGGCACAATCACAAAGCCCGTGCCCTAAAAGCAGCAATCCTAAGAAAACTCGGACAAGGTTATAACGAAAACGAGCCTACCCCCCAACCCCTCCCTAAAGGGAAGGGCTATTTGAAGTCTCTCCCTTTAGGGGGAGATTTAGAGGAGGCTCCCATAACCCACAACCACCTAAATAACCTTATCAAAGAAAGTCTGGAAATCGACCCTTTCAATTATGGCATACTCTACGAAGCTGGCAGAATTGATGAGTTGAAGCAGTTGATGCATAATGATGCCAACAACTATAATGAACTTGCTCTGGACTATTGGAATGCTGGATTCTATGAAGATGCCGATAAGATTTGGGCTATTCAGGCAGAAGTCTGCAATCTCGATGAAATAAGTTTCCCTAATCGTATAGAAGACATTTTCCTCCTGAAGGACAACTATAAGTTAGGATGCCTGTATTACGATAAGCGGCAATACGACTTGGCTCAGGAGTATTGGGAAAAATATGAGCAGGAACACCCCGATTGCCCTCAGGTGCATCGCTGCTTGGCATTGGTCTATTACAATAAACTCCACCTTGCCGACAAGGCTTTGGCTGAAATGGAACGGGCTTTTGCACTCGACACCTCCGATAGCCGTATTTTCATGGAACTCGACCAACTCTATAAAAAGTTGCAGCATCCGTTTGCAGAGCGACTGATAAAATTCGAGAATCATCAGGAACTCATAAAAGAACGCGATGATTTGTTATTGGAATACATCACATTGCTCAATCTCACAGGACAGTATCAGCAAGCAAAAGACTTAATCGACAATCACCGCTTCCATCCTTGGGAAGGTGGTGAGGGCAAAGTCCCTGCACAATACCAGCTTTGCAGGATAGGATTAGCCGTATCATTACTGACTCTGACTACTGACTCTGACACTGACCCGTTGGTTGCCGATGAGAGGAAGAACCTGCTGGAAGAATGCTTAATCTACCCACACAATCTGGGTGAAGGCAAACTCTACAATGCACAGGACAACGACATTTATTATCTGTTGGGAGAATACGAAAAAGGCATAGTAGGACCTACCACCCCTGCTGCCGCATTATACTATAATGATGCTAAGCCCGACAAGATTTTCTATGCTGGTATGTGCTATCTGAAACTTGGACAGACGGCAAAAGCAAAATCACTTTTCAACAAGCTTATTTCGTTTGGCAAGCAGCATATTTTCGATGATGTGAAAATGGACTATTTTGCAGTATCCCTACCCGACTTGCAAGTTTGGGATGGCGATTTGAACGAGATGAACCACATACATTGTTCGTTCATGCTTGCACTTGGATACAAGGGACTGGCTTTGGCAGAAAATGCACAATACATGAAAGACCAATACAACCAGTTGTCTGCCAAGTATCTCGTCGAAGCTGAAAAATGCGACATCAACCATCTCGGAATAGCAGAATTCAAAATAATAATAGACCACTGCAACTTTTAAACACCAATATTACGTCTAATACAATAAAAAATGATGAAGCCTACCCCGACCCCTCCCTAAAGGTCAAGGGCTATTTGAAGTCTCTTCCTTTAGGAGGAGATTTAGAGGAGGCTCCCCAAACGACCAAACGACTAAACAACATAATTATGGCAAATAAGAAATTATTACGCTCAAAGAGCGACAAATGGTTAGGAGGAGTATGTGGTGGAATAGCTGAATATTTCGGATGGGATTCAGCAGTTGTGCGACTGCTATATTTGTTCCTCACAATATTTACAGCATTCTCAGGATTACTGGTCTATATCATTTTATGGATAGTAATGCCACAGGAGTGAAAGCTACTAAGCGTCGCTTATCACGAACCTAAAAAAAAGTAGGGCTGCATTCATTTGCAGCCCTATTTTTGTTCGCCCAGCACGAACGTATTCTAACGGGTGCAAGTCCCCAAGCCGCCCTAACAGTGGGAAGGCTACAGCCGAAAGCAAGGGTGTCCATCGCGAGGTGGAATCTGAAGGAAGCCGTAGGCAAACATCTCCTGTTTTCCGCAATGGGGTGACCCAAATCGAGGTTAGGTTTTCACACCGATAGCATCCAGTAGCTTCGTGACCTCCTCATCGTAGTCTGTGCGGAGCATGACGGACATCGGGAAGGCGCACATCATCCTCCTGGGACT
>JAZLKO010000045.1:0-5014 GCA_045597685.1 Prevotella sp. | reverse complement strand
GTGCGGTACCTTGACCTGTTGCATAGCAATTGCCTAAATTTAACTGAGCATCTCTGTTTCCTTGTTCTGCGGCCTTGCGATACCATTTTGCGGCTTCTAAATAGTCCTTTGCGATACCTATACCATTTTCATAGCAAGCGCCTAAATTATATTGAGCAGTTACATATCCTTGTTCTGCAGCCTTGCGATACCATTTAGCGGCTTCGGAGTAGTCCTGTGCGATTCCTTGACCATTGTAATAGCAATTGCCTAAATTTAACTGAGCAATTACATATCCTTGTTCTGCAGCCTTGCGATACCAATTAACGGCTTCGGAGTAGTCCTGTGTGATTCCTAAACCATTTTCATAGCAAACACCTAAATTATTCTGAGCATCTCTGTTTCCTTGTTCTGCAGCCTTGCGATACCATTTCGCGGCTTCGGAGTAGTTTTGTACGATTCCTAAACCATTGTAATAGCAAACACCTAAATTAAATTGAGCAGTTACATATCCTTGTTCTGCAGCCTTGCGATACCAATTAACGGCTTCGGAGTAGTCCTGTGTGATTCCTAAACCATTTTCATAGCAAACACCTAAATTATACTGAGCACTTGCATCTCCCTGTTCTGCGGCATTACGATATTTTTTTTCTGCCTCTGAACTATATTGGACTACTTTCTGTTCTGTCTGTGGATGCTTTGTTGACTTTTTTCCGGGATTTTTTATAGTAGTATTTGGCATCTTATTACGCGCAACAACTCCCAGCCCCATCACGTTGAGTGTCAGGAAGCACAGAAGGATAAAAATAATTCTTGTTTTCATATTGTTGATTTTCTGAATTTCTAAGTTTCTAATTTCCCATAAACGCAGTTTATTGATCTTTGCCGTTTACTACTGTTCCATCATGGGTTCCATCGGCGGTGTACCACTTGCCATTGTAAGGGATTCCATTCTTGAATGTACCTTCGAAATAACTGTTGTCAAACAGAATGTATTTTCCTTCTACGTAAAATCCATCCTTGAATGTACCAATATATTTATCTCCAGTCGAGAAGGTCATTGTGGCATTACCAGTAGTGTCCTCGCAAACACCATCTACAAACAGTCCTTCGTAGGTAGATGCAGGTACGTTTTTGTATTTCGCAAACTTCGCAATACCTTTTCCGTTTGGCAGAGCGCCGAGAGTATCAGCCAACTGACCAGTATAAGAATACTGACGCATATTGTCCGGACCTATGGAAATCATTACAGGATGGTCAACAACTTTTTTCATGGCTACGGTATCAACAACAGTTTTAGCTGTCTGTCCACCGTCGGAACTTCCACAATTCTTAACCAAAGCAATTCCTATTCCGATGCAGATAACAGCAGCTGCGGCTATGATAATCTTTTTTGTCTTGCCGTTTTCATCGGGTTCTGGGATCGGATTGTCTGCAACAGGTTTCTCATGCTTATGCTTGACAATTGTATCTTCCAGTTCTTCATCAACATTGTTGTCGGATGCTGGTATGTCGTGTGCTTCCGTCAGGAACTGCTTTACGTCTATGACATTCTGTGGACGCATCTTCCGGTTTGGCTTCATCAGCCAGAAGATGAGTTTTACTGTCTTTTTGCTGATGCTGCTTGGTATCTTGAGTGCAGAACGTGAATCCTCGTCAATGTCGGATGGTGATGGAGGCTGCTGCATAGTGAGAAGATTATAGATAGTAGCACCGAGAGAATAAAGGTCTGTCCACGGGCCGAACTTCTCAATGTTCTGCTCCATCTGCTCTGAAGGGGCATAACCTGGAGTGTATGCCATTGCCGATGAAGTGGAAAGACTGTCGCCATTGGCATTCTTCAACTGCTTGCTGGCACCAAAGTCGATGAGTTGCACATTGCCCTTGGCATCAATCATGATGTTTGCTGGCTTGAGGTCAAGGTGCCAGATACCTTCATTATGCACACATTCCAGTGCATCAAGAATCTGAGGAAGTATGAGCATAATCTCCGACTCAGTCATTGGCTTCTTGGTGCGTTTCAGTCGTGCAGAGAGACTTTCTCCCTCAACAAAATCCATCACATAATAGGATGTGCCATTCTCATCAAAGAGGTCGTGTACTCCTACAATATGTGGATTAGTAAGTTTGCGCAATCGTCTTGCTTCCTTGCGGAATTTTTCCTGTTGTGCCGAGAATGCACGTTTGTTTTCCGACAGGCTGATCGACACGTCTGTGTTATCAGTATTGCGACCACATACTCCCTTGATAAAAAGTTCCTTGATTGCCACTTTTTCATCGAATGCCAGGTCAGTGGCAACGTATGTATTACCGAATCCGCCTGACGCAAGATACTGGTCTATACGATATTTTCCATTTGCCAGCATGGTGCCGACATTCAGCATTCCTTCTCTTTGTATTTTGTCTGCCATAATTGTTTGGGATGTTTATTTGTTGTGTCTCTGAATTGTTCCTTGCAGTTGTTCTTTCTGTGGCACATCGTGCTTTTTCTCCATATATGCGTCACCTGATGAGAACATAAAGATTAACGCACAAGCCACAACAGCCACAACAGCGAATAGCATTATCAGGAAATGATGTTTTTTCCCTTTCTTTGGTTTCGCAGTGATGTCAGAAGTTAAAGTCTTGGACTCAACGGTTTCAAGCCTTACTTCATCCGCTTTTTCATTCTCCATTTCTTCCACACCACTTACTTCTATCAAGTATGCAGTATTGTTGTCGCGCGTGGCTCTTTCTTTGCATTCTTTCTCGATAGTTGCAATGCGTTCTTCCAATGGTTTTCCATTCAGCAGGCAGGTAGCCAGGTCATTATTATCCAACTGCTCCAGCACGCCATCGCAACAGAGAAAGAATAAGTCGCCTTTTTTCACGTCGGTCAGGATGTTGAAAGCTGCTTTTGCTGGGTACTCTTGATGAGGCTGGATGGCACGTGTGATGACATTGCGCTGAGGGAAAGTTCTTGCCTCCTCTTCGGTTAGTTCACCTGCTGCTATAAGGTCGTTGACTAATGAGTGGTCGCGTGTCTGAAACACAACACCCTTGTCCGGCCGCAACTGATACACGCGGCTGTCGCCTATATGAGCCACCAGAACACCATCCGTGCAGATTGCAAGAAAAGTCAGCGTTGTGCCCATCTTTCTTTCAGATGCCGACTTGTCAAGATTGTCGAGGTTGGAATAGGCTTGCTGCAATGCCTTTTCAAAAGTGTCTTTCATCTCAACAGTTGAGCAAGGAGGACAGGATGAAGTGATTTTTCCTATCGTCTCTGCCACACAGGCACTTGCCACCTCACCATTCTCATGCCCGCCCATACCATCGCAAACCAAAAATACTCTGGTGTTTTCAGTAGCAACTCCAAGAAGAGGAAACAATGAGTCCTCCTGATTAGGCTTCTGTCCGATGGCTGAATAGCTTTGAGGTTTTAATATTTTTATAATCATAATTTGCGATTTATTGTTTTTTTTATTCTCCAAACTCATTAGCGAGATACATTTTTCTACCGCCAAGTGTAAGGCAATCGTTGATGTTCAGATAGATAATGTCGTCTTTCATCAGTTCAATGCCTTCCTTACTTGTCGGGTTTTTGCCATGTTCTTCGAATGTACACTCTATTCCACTTGCCGTGCAACGCAGTTCTATAACGGCATGCTTTTTGCTCATGTATCGGGTATTATCTGGAATCTGCACCTCGGCATCATTGCCTTCAGTTTTTCTTCCTATCCACTGTCGGCCGAAATGCAACTGATAGTTTTCGTCATCCACCTTCAGGGAATATTTGGGAAGATATTCCTTGATGGCTTGGTTTTTCTTGCAGTGCAGGCAAGGAGCATTTTTTTCTTCAAGCCCTACTGCAGAGGGCACTTGCAGTTCGCCTCCGCAGTGGGGACATTTAATATTGATATTCATACTTCTTAAATTTCATATACATCTATATTGGCATCGTTTGAGTAGTCCTCAGTGCCATCATCAACGTTGGCTACCATACTGCTTGTTACGTCATCTTCTGTTGGCATTGTAATATGAGCACTACGCACGTCCTGTATCTCACCTTCGTCTAACTGGTTGTTCTGGTTCAGGTCGGCAACAGCTAAATCCACTTCACCATCCTGATTAGCATCAATAAGCATCACTGGCTGGTCGTTGAGGGTTACCGCTGCAACGTCAACCGTATGACCCTCAATATCCACATTGTGTTCTACGGCAACTACGTTGACTTCTGGAGTTTGTTCTGGGACTGGTGCTGACACTTGGTATTGAGTCAATTCCTGAGTTGAAATATTATTATCAGCAAAGTCAATGATTTCGCTTGTATCTGGAGAGCCATTGTCGTTTTCGTCAACAATAGCAAAATCAAGACGACCATTGCCATCGTCCATAAATACTGCCTGATGTCCATCCACAGTACCAGAATACACATTTACCGTTGTACCATCATCAAGAGTGCGCTGCTCAACACCTTCAATCTTCACATCATGCTCCTTGAAGAAATCATTACCTTCTGGTTTGTCATTCTCTTCAGGTTTCTGGTGAACCTCATTCTGGTGCTGCTCTTCCTCACCTTGCTGACGTTCATGTTCTTGCTGCTGGCGAATGCGCTCTTTTTCTTCAAGCGTAGAAACTCGTTCTTCAATACTCGGTTCTGTGGTTTGTTGCTCTGCTGCACCTTGAGTTTGTGCTTCGTCTGCGGCAGGTTCTGCTGCGGTTTCACTACCTGTAAATTGACCTGCTGCGAACGCAGCACCAGCACCTGCAGCCAAACCTGCACCCGAAACTGCAATAAGCTTTGCAATCATTGCATTCTTTGTTTTTGACTTGTCAGCCTGTGGGTAGCTTGAATTCTGTTGTTCGTTTGAGTTCTTCTCTCCATAGAGAGTGTCATTGTCTGAAGTAATCATAACTAAAGTTTCGCACACCCTGTATTACATGGGATGTTGCATGAGCTGATAGGCTAATTAATTGATTATCAGCTGGTGTTTATAAATATTAATTAATTTAGGCAGCCTCGCTATCTCGTTGATTTTCAGAATCCATGGCT
>JAZLKO010000044.1:0-18257 GCA_045597685.1 Prevotella sp. | reverse complement strand
ATAATTTTTCGTTTCCCCCAAAACAAGCCTTGCAAAGCAGTTTGGGGGATTTTTCATTATTTTATGCAAAGATACAAAAACTTTATGACAATGGCAATCAAATCGTTAGGTTTATTTCGCTTAATTTGCGACAATCCCTATACTAAAGTCTTGCCATTAAGGGTATAAGGTTGTGAGGTTATAAAGTTGTAAGTACCTCATCCTTCTTTTCGACCCCTCGACAGACTCATAACAGGCGAAGATTAGGGTAAACTAAGCTCAAGAATCAACCTAAAGACCTCAAAACCTTACGACCTTATTACCAGTTACTTTATTTTTTCCGAACGAAGTGAGGTATTTTTTATGCGTCAGCATATTTTGTATATGATGTATGGTGTGCTTCATGAAGCACACCATACATCATATCATTTTGACCTATCATAACTACACGACTCTATGCAGGTAATCATCATACACTCTAACTTTGCAGAAGATTGCAACGGAGTTGCATATAATAATCGGCATTAAATCAAAAATAATGGTCAAAATATATGGATTTAAATATAGAAAGCGGAATATTCAAAGTACACCATGATTACACTAATTGTGAAATTGCATCTTCTCGACTGCCTAGCAGCATGTCAACGACAGGTATTTCAATCATTGTGTAACATCCTGGAGCCTGTCGCATTGATGCTCGTGCAACATTTACAAGAACCTGTCCTGTCAATGCAGGGTTGTTGATTCTCATATTGAATTCCATGAGCTGATTCTGTGTGATTCCGCTTACACCTTTGCGAATGAGGTTGACTCCATGTCCCATGTCGCGTATTTCGTCGATGGAATTGACTGCCATGACGTATGTTTCATCATTAGCAAAGTAAGGGTCGGCCTTAATCAGTTCTGTGACATTTTCGAGGGTAGCCCCTTCTTCCAGTTCGACATAGACCATGCGGCGGTGAAAGCCCTCACCCTTTGGTATTGTCATGGAGAGTGCATTTTTCACTCCTTCTTTTGAACGCACGCAAACAGAATGTCCCATGCTCATGCCAGGACCGAAATTTGTGTATGTGAGTCCTTTTGGTGCAAGGCTCTGCATCAATGCTCTGATGATTGAGTCGGAACCTGGATCCCAGCCTGCGGAAATGACAGACACAGTATTGGTTTGCTGGTTTAGTTGCATCAATTCCTTGCGATGTTCCGGAATCTTGGTGTGTATATCGAAACTGTCAACGGTATTTATTCCTAACGGTAAAATCCGCTTGGCATAGTCTAAGCATGCTCTTGTGGGTGTTGCTAAAATAGCGACATCAACCTTACCCAATTCACGAATATCAGTGACAACCTTGATTGGGTTGCCACTGACGGTTCTGATAATTGTATCTGTATTGTTAATGCTTCTCCGAACGATTCCAGCTATCTCAAAATCATCTGCAGTCTCTAATGCTTGAAGAGCATATTTGCCTATGTTGCCGTAGCCGACAACTGCTGCTCGAATTTTTTCCATATACCCCCACTTCTATTGAGCAGGTGCTTCTTCTACTACAGCACCCTCTTCTGGCTGTTCTTCAACAGGTTCTTCGTATTTGCCTGTTTGTCTCAAATATTTTACTATCAGATTGATGACACTTTGAGGAGCTTTGCCTTCAGCTAATTCCTTTGCCTTTGACAAACATTCAAATGCCAAGTCATTATTGAAAGCAAGGGCACCTCTTCCACGGTAGAGATGTGTCATGTAGAAATTAGGTTGCATCTGAACAGCCTGAGCATAGTATTTGTCGGCTTCCTGTATTGCTTCCAACTGGGTGCTGTCGTTCTGGAATTTGTCGTAGTAATAGTTACCCATTGTTGAAATCATTGTGCTTGTAGGTGAGGAAACTGTGCTCAGGTATTTCTTATACATTTCGATGGCCTGATCATCTTTCTTCAGAGAGTTGTTGACATCTGCCATTGCTGCATAAATGTCATTTCTCTTATCGTTCATCTCCAGAGCCTTGCCGAATGATTCCAAAGCAAGTTCGTACTTCTTGGCACCTTTCAGGATATGTCCGTGGTAGATATAGTCAAGGAAATTCTTTTCGATTGTATTGTCGGCAAAGAATGTTGTCGCCAATGAGTCAGCCAACTGGAATTGCTGCATATCTGCCAAGTTGTAGATTCTGAAACGTTTGAATGTAACTTGGTCTGGATATTTTGCTGCACCAAATTCACAAATCTGATTAGAAGTCTTGAAGTCTTTAAGACCTAATGAGAGAGAGAATACATAATTTGCCAAATCCAATTCTGACAATGTATTTATGTCGCATTCCTTATATGCCTCAGCAGCTTCCTTTGGATGGTTGCCGCGGTAGTACATATTAGCAATCTGCTTCTTTACGTTTACATCTGGACAATTCTGTCCCATTTTTTCCAGCATCTGACGAGCCTGCACAGGGAACTTATCCTTATAGATATTAGCATATCTGATATAAGCAGTTGTGTCTTGCGGATTTGCATTGACTGCCTGTTCGTATTCGCTTGCAGCCTGTCCGGCATCATCTAATGTGTACCAGTAGTCGCCTAAGAAAATGTGAACATTTGCATTCTTGTTGTTAACCGACAATGCCATTTGTGCAAGGTTTTCTGCAGTAGCATAGTCTTTTTCCTTCATAAACATTCTTGCCAAGTCAATAACGGCATCCAGATTCTTCTTATTCTTCTTAAAGAACTTGGTTGCTTCTTTCTTTGCAGCCTTTGGATTAGTCTTGTTAAGACTTTCGATTTCTTCGATGGTCATCTGAGCGAATATTGGACTGGCAATTAAAGCCATTACCAACGAAATAAATAATTTCTTCATAATTTTCTATCTTTTTATTGTTATAATTTCGTTTGAATTATTTAATATGTTTTTATTACTACTTCCTGTCCTTCTTGAATATATGCTGGTAGTAATCCAGATTTCAATATTACCTTTTGTGCTATGAATGTTTGCAAAAAGTTGCAAAAGCCCCATGACAAGCCTCTGCGAGGGTCGCTCAATATCATGTAGATAGGTCTTGCGAGTGGGTAATCGTCTGTATAGAGGTAATATTGGAATGGTTTGAAACTGTCAGCAGGCTTTGCAACAGCCTGACGACTTACCGACATGATTCTTACATCTTTAGTGAATGTGAGATTAGTGGTGTCTCTGCGGTCACCAACCCAATTCACTCCGACAACACCGATGGTGTTAGGATTATCAGTAACATAGTTTACCACCTCACGCGAATTTTTGACTGTTCTCAGATTGTCAGCTGTGAGTTCCTTGCCGTAGCAGATAGAGTCGGTCAGGAATTGAACAGTACTGGAATTGCGATTGTCAAAGATTATCGTTATAAGTTGATGAGATGCGTTTGGGAACACATCGTCCCAGTATTTTGCTTGACCAGAAAGTATTTTCCGTATTTGATTTGTCGAAATCAATGTGTCTTTTTGTGATTTATGCACAATAAGGGCAAGCCCGTCTTTCGCCAAAAGAATTTCTCTTGGACGAAATTGTTTCTGACGGAAATAATTCATTTCTCCCTCTTTCAGTTTTCTGGTTGTAATTGCCAGTCGCACGCTATCTTTCATAAGAAGGTTGATTGCATCGACCTCATTAGCATAAATAGGTGTGATTTTTGCTTTATAGTACCGATTTTGGAAAACAGCTATTTCCTCTTCGATTATGGGACTAAAACTTTCGTCAGAAGCAATTTTCACTGCTCCTGACGAATAAGTATCAGTCCATTTTTCATCTTTAGGTTTCTTGCTGCCGCATGACACAGCAGCAAGCCCTATAGAAGATAATAGAAATCCTACTAATATGTAGAATATTTTGTTCATTACTGTAATCTGAATGTTACAGGCAACGTGTATTTAACACGTACTGCAGAGCCGTTTTGCTTACCTGGAATCCAGTTTGGCATTGACTTAACAACGCGCACAGCTTCCTTGTCGAGAGAAGGGTCGACTGACTTAATAACTTGAACGTCAGTGATTGAACCATTCTTTTCAACGACGAAAGTAACGATTACACGTCCTTGGATACCATTCTCTTCAGCAATTACAGGATATTTGATGTGCTTGCTCAGATACTGCATCAAAGCAGACATTCCACCAGGGAAGTCAGGCATTTGTTCTACAACATCGAAGACTTTTTCTTCTACCACTTCTTCAGGTGGAGCTTCAACAACGATTTGTTTCAAGTCTGCGATATCTGCACCATCTTCATTATTACCTTCAACGTCGGCGATAGATACACTACCTTTGGCGTTCATCAGTTCATCCTGAGTTTTCAGAGTTTCTTTTTCATCTACTTCCTCGTCTTTCTTGATGACAGGGGCAGTAAATTTAACAGAACTCTTCACCTGCTGAATTTCCTGAGGTTTTTCAATTTTAACGACTTTGTCCTTCTGCTTTACTTCTGCTGGTTTGAGTTTAGAGAGTTGAGTGACTTCTGTCATTGCAACATCATCTCTTCCTTCGTTTGCAAGCTGATAAAGTCCAGCTGCACCTACGATAGCAATAATTGCTACAATAATGCAGATTAAAGCAATGTTATAACGCTTAGCTGTCCCTCTACGAAGAGCATAGGCACCGTAAGCCTGATTGCGACCTTCAAAAATGATGTCGCACCATTGCTGTTGATTAAGATCTACTCCATTTGCCATAATTCTTCATTTTAGTTTATTCGACAGTTTCAGCTTCTGGTTCTAATTCACCTTCAGGAGCAACTCCTGTATGGTTCTCGATAAGTTTGATATCTATTGGACCAATCTTATCAATCACATATTTTCCGACTGCACAAATCTGCATTTCATCAAGAGCGTCAACAAGGTTTTTGTATGTAGCCTTTTTCAAAGCTCTGATGATAACTGTAGGGGTACCATCAGCACCTTTGATTTTGCTCAGTTCAGCCTTGTAGTCTGCGTCTGAAATCTGCATAGCCAGTTTCTTCTGATCGAGTTCTGCTTTCTTTGCAAGAGCAGTTACGTTCTTTCTCTGAAGCATGGCTCTCAAACCATTTGCAGAGTAGTCGGTTTCTTTCAAGAATTTAGGATCTTCTGTGTTGGCCATTCCTTCGTAATAATAAATCTTGTTGTCTTCGACAAGGAGGAGAGTCAAAGCCTGAGAAGCCTTTACCTCTGAACGGTCTTGGTCTTGGATGTTCTTATCATTTGAAGGCATGGAAAGTTCCATTGTCTGAGGTTTAACGAGAGATGTACAGAGCATGAAGAACGTAATCAAAAGCATGTTCATATCGACCATTGGTGTAAAATCGACGCGAACATTTTTCTTTTTCTGTTTACTTTTACCAGTGTTTGTTGCCATACGATTACTCCTCCACTTTCTTTAATGATGTCAATAAGTAATAACGGTTCTCGCGGATGTCCTGGAGTTGTGTCATTACTCTGCTAATAACTGAATACGGAGTGTGACTGTCAGCCTTGATAGCTACCTTGATTTCCTTATTGTAGGCACGGCAAGTCTTAATCCATTCTTGGAATTCGCTGTGTCCACCATCAATGCTATCCATTGGAATACCCAAATTAGCAAGTTCGGCATCTCTGTCTTTTTCGCTGAGTGAAAGGAACTGACCGAGTACCTCCATTGGGGCTCCAAAAGTCTGAGATTTTATGAATGCTATTCTCTGCGCGTTATTGAATGACTGACCGAATTTGTCAGACATTTCACCGAGAACAAAATCCATTGCACCCTGAGTATCCAAGCCCATAAAGACTTTTCCAGTCTTGTCTACTAGGATAGAAAGAACGTCTTTCTCTGGAACTTTAATTTCCGAAACCGAAGATGGAGTAACTACCTTTACTGGTTCTTTCTTAACGAATGTTGAAGTCAACATGAAGAAAGTCAGCAAAAGCACAGTTACGTCACTCATCGCGGTCATGTCGATGAACGTATCTTTCTTTGCAACTTTAATCTTACCCATAATTTCCGAGTGTTAAATTAGAAAAATTAAAAGGGTAACGATTAAGCTTCGTCGCTATGAGTAGCTGCGTATGTATTTACAATAGAGAAACCGATTTCGTCGAGTGCGAAAGTCAGGTGGTCAATCTTATTTGTAAAATAGTTGTAAGTAATAATTGCGAGAGCACCTGTAGCAATACCGCAAGCAGTATTAACGAGTGCCTCAGAAATACCTGTTGACAATGCAACTGAGTCAGCACCACCACCAGAAGCCAAAGCTGCGAATGACTTGATCATACCAGTTACAGTTCCGAGAAGTCCGAACAATGTACCGAGTGATGAAATAGCAGCGATGATAGGCAGGTTCATCTGCAATGTAGGCATTTCAAGAGCAGTAGCCTCTTCAAGTTCCTGACGGATAGCAATCAGCTTCTGGTCTTTCTTCATGTGAGCATCAGCTTCGCAAGCAGCATATTTCTTCAATGTAGCACCAACTACGTTAGCTACAGAACCTTTCTGCTTGTCACAGAGCTGCTGGCACTTAGCCATATCACCAGCCTTGAGAGCAACCTTAATGTTTTCAACGAATTTACGGATGCTACCAGTACCGAAAGCTGTACGAAGAGCGAAGAAACGCTCAATAGAAATAGCCAATACTGTGAGGAACAAACCCTGAATAATAGGTACGATTACACCACCTTTGTAAACTGTACCAAGGAGGTTTCCGTCGAGAACTTCACCTTCTGGATTACCACCAACGAAATGGTCTGGGTTACCATAGATAAACTTGTAAATCAATGCTGCAATTACGATACATGCGATGATGATCCAAATTGCTTGTTCAATACCTTTGAATCCTGACTTTTTCTTTGCAGGAGCCACTTTAACTTCTTTTGTTGCCATAAAAAATAAATTTAATAAATGATTTTAAGTTATAAAAAATAAATAATTCGTTTGTATTGTATTTTGTAAATAAATATGGTTAATTAATGATAGGTTTTGTTACATGTTGCAAAGATAGGTATTATTACATTATAAAAAGAAAACTGTTAATAAATTTTAACCCATTTTCGTACTTTTAGCATAAATTATCTATTTTTTACAAATGCAAATTGTGTCCCATCCTGTTTTTCTTGGTTTCGAGATATTTTCTGTTATATTTATTTGGGACAATTTCTATCGGTACGTTTTCCACGATTTCCAGTCCATAGGCTTCCAGTCCGATTCTTTTTACAGGATTGTTGGTCATCAGGCGCATCTTATGAATGCCTAATTTGCTGAGAATTTGTGCTCCACACCCATAATCTCTTTCATCTGCCTTGAAACCGAGATGTATGTTGGCATCAACTGTATCATAGCCTTCTTCCTGTAATTTGTATGCCGCAATTTTGTTCATAAGTCCGATTCCGCGTCCTTCCTGTTGCATATACACTACTGCACCTTTACCTTCTTTCTCAATCATTTGCATTGCTTTGTGCAACTGGTCGCCGCAGTCGCATCGCAAACTGCCGAACACATCTCCCGTCAGACAAGATGAATGTACTCTTATCAGTACAGGTTCGTCTTCATCCCATTCGCCTTTAATAATGGCGACATGTTCAAGTCCATTGCTTATCTGGCGGAAAGGGATAAGTCGGAAATGTCCCCATTCCGTAGGGAAGTCAACTTCTTCTCCCATTTCCACAAGTGATTCTTTTTGCAGACGGTAGGCAATCATATCTTTTATGGATACGACCTTCATGTTGTATTGCTTTGCAAATTCAATCAGTTGCGGTAGTCTTGCCATGGTTCCGTCTTCGTTCATTATTTCTATCAAGGCACCTGCTGGGTATAAGTCAGCAAATTTGCAAAAGTCGAGACACGCTTCGGTATGTCCAGCTCTCCTGATTACTCCATTGTCTTGGGCATATAGTGGGTTTATGTGCCCAGGTCGTCCGAAGGTTTGTGGGGTAGAGGCTGGATCAGCCAATGCTTTTATTGTCTCTGCCCTGTCGTGAGCTGAGACTCCAGTTGTGCATCCTTCTAGTTTGTCGATAGTCACGGTAAATGGCGTGCCAAGGGCAGAAGTGTTGTCTATCACCTGATGTGGCAAGTCCAGTTCTTTGCATCTGGATATGCTTATCGGAGCACATAAGACACCTCTGGCATGCTGGAGCATGAAATTAACTTTTTCGGGGGTAATCTTTTCTGCAGCAATAATCAGGTCGCCTTCGTTCTCTCTGTCCTCGTCATCAACTACAATGACAAACTTTCCTTCGCGGAAATCTGCTATTGCGTCTTCTATCTTGTCTAATTTAATCATAACCTTATATTATATAGTATTATCAGTTATCATTTTGATACGTTCTAAAGTCATTTCGTTGTTTTTTATGATTGTTCTTATATCATGCAACAATGTAAGTCTGAAACGCCATATTCTGAAATAGAAGAATATGCCGACAGGCAAAATACATGCTGTAAGAATATTGAGCCAGTTCTTTCTGAAAGGACTTGTATGTGCATCCGGGTTTATCACAGGGTAGTGATTGATTGCATAATTCACTCCACTTGACTTTGTATTTGATAAGTCATCAATTACGGCTTCCAGTTCTTCATTTATGTTTATGATGGTAGTATCTACCTGTGTCTTGAAGAATGTTTTTTTGATGTTTGGAGCCATATAGAGTTTATGCAGTTTTACATAGTCCTGAAGTTCATTACCGATTCTGCGTAGTGTTGCTGCATCTTTCTCGTAATCAGGGTCATTGATAATGACTTCTTTTTGCAGAATGTATCGTTTTTCCTTGATTCCGAATACTTTCTGCATGATTTTTTTATAGAAGTCTTTGTTGAAAACAGCTGAATCCTTATTTGCCTTGTAAGTAAAGAATATTGCTAAAGGCGTCAGCATGATAGTTGATATTGTACTACCAATCCATACAGGCCATGCACCATCGCGAGCCATTTTTGTTCCTGAATTTTCGAAAATGTAGTATATGATATAAACGAAAACAGAAACAATGACTGGCACTCCGAGTCCGCCTTTACGGATAATTGCACCCAGTGGGGCACCGATGAAGAAGAACAACAGGCACGACAATGTCATGGTGAATTTGGCAACAGCCTGCAACTCATGCTTTCTCAGGTATTTTTCGCGTTCTTTGCTGATTGATGCTCTGAACTCCATATTTGATACAGTCCAGCGCATACGATCCTGCAGTTGATATATAATAGTCTGTTTTTGTTCGTTTTTCAGTGCTTTAAAGTCTTTGATGAAATCCACCGTGTCAGTGGCTACTTGAGCAAGTGCTTTCAGTGAGTCTTTTTTTGACAATGTAGGAACATAGTATAAAGAACCGCGTGACTCGGCAAGAAAAGCACGTCCGACACTATCGTTGGCTGCATTTATTGAGTCAATGTCATGCAGAATTTTGGTCAGTCCCTTGGAACGGGCATCGGCATTGAAATCGTCTTCATTCTGCATCTGGAATGTGGCGTCGAAATCAATAAGCATTTGTTTTTCTCCGAATCCTTCACGTCTGTAAGGAACATTGGCCGACATTGCCACATCTTGTGAACGCATGTTTTCAAACCATTCTCCACTGTACAAAGTGAATTTCAGATGTTTCTTTTCAGCGGTCATCTCCATTCTTCCTGAATCGGCAAGGATTATGGCAGCATCTTCATAACTGGCTGAAATGCGGTATATCATGATGCCATACAGCATCCCTTTTTCCATGTCTTTTTTTTCCACATAGAGATTGCAATTAGGTATTCCACTATAAAACACCCCCTCTGGTATTTCCAATTCGGGGTTTTTCATTTTTGTGGAAATCAGCAGTGCAGCAAATGATTTGTTGGCATCAGGTGCTATGACATTCTGGAAATAGAAAGAAATGCCAGAGATAATCAGAACTATCGCAATTAGTGAACGGAATGCTTGCATAAGTGATATTCCCGATGCTTTTATTGCAGTAAGTTCGGAACTTTCACCAAGATTTCCGAATGCAATCAATGAGGACAGCAGTATTGCTAAAGGCAAGGCTTGTGGTAAGAGCATCAAGCACATGTACCAGACAAAATGTGCCATAATGTCCAAAGTCAGTCCTTTGCCAATCAGTTCGTCAACATAACGCCACAGGAACTGCATCACCAGAACGAACTCTGAAATGAGGAATGTCCCAGCAAACAGCAACAGGAATTGCTTTGAAATGAATATGTCAAGCTTTTTTAGCCCACGCATTGTTATTATTTAACGAAATAATCAGTCGTTTATTACTAATACGATACTATTATCTGTAATTGTTATCAGTCTGCGCTTGTACAAATCGCCAACTGCTTTTTTAAAAACCTTTTTACTCACATGAAAAAGCTTGTAGATATCCTCTACAGGACTTTTATCTCCCACATCACATCTGCCGTCGTGCTTTTTCAGATATTCGTGTAATTCTGCAGCGAATTTAGTGTAGTCATCATTATTAAGATATTTTTCAATTCTCTCCGATGCCATCAGCCTGTACGACTTTTCATCAATGGTGACATAAACCAGATATTCCTTGCCGATTTCCATTTTCTTTTTCTGTTCACGGAATGGGCAGAAGAGATCTTTCATCAGTCCCCAGTCAAGAAACGCACCATATTGATTAATCCAGGTACATTTCAGGTGTGCAAAGTCTCCGACTTGTGCCAATGGTGTTTGTGTAGTGGCAATCAGTCTTTCATCCTGATCAAGATAGATAAATACATTCAGTTCGTCGCCGACTTTTGCGTCTTTAGGTACATATCTTGTAGGCAGTAGTATTCTGCCTTCATCACCTCCATCGAGATAGAGTCCGAAATCGACTCTTTTTTCTACTTTAAGCCTATTGAATTTACCCAATTCTACCATCCGTCATCTGAATTTTTCTGTCACAAATATTTGCCAGTCCCTCATCATGTGTTACTATTACAAATGTCTGTCCGAACTTATCGCGGAGTTTAAAGAATAGCTGGTGCAGTTCATCCTTGTTTTTTGTATCGAGTGAACCTGATGGTTCATCGGCAAATATAATTGCAGGATTGTTAATCAATGCTCTTGCTACTGCAACTCTCTGCTTTTCGCCACCTGACAATTGGTTCGGTTTATGGTCAGCCCTGTCTGTCAGGTTCATAAACTCAAGCAATTCCTGTGCTTTTGCCTTGGCTTTGGTCTTGCTCATGCCAGCAATGAATGCTGGTATCATAATGTTTTCCAGTGCGGTAAATTCTGGAAGCAGTTGATGAAACTGGAATACAAACCCAATTTTCTGATTTCTGAAATCTGAAATCTTTTTCTTGCTCAGTTTGCTGGTATCAACTTTGTCAATAATTATTCTCCCGCTGTCTGGCTTATCCAACGTTCCAATAATCTGTAGGAGTGTGGTTTTTCCTGCACCGCTCGGACCGACAATGCTTACGATTTCACCCTTTTCGATTTCGAGGTCGATGCCTTTCAAAACTTCAAGGTTTCCAAAACTTTTTCTTATATTTTCTATTTTTATCATGGTCGTTATTTTTTACGGGTGAAGAAACGTCTGAATATTGCCAATCCGCTCTTATCATCTTGTTGTTGTGGTGCTGTGAGCGTTATTTCATCAACAGCAGGACCATACTGGTCGGGATAAAGCAGTATCACGCTGCACTTGGCGAGTTCGTTGTGAAGCATAGAAGGCAGTTTTTCTGATTGGGTATTGTATGAAAGCGTTCCTTTTCGTCCGCATACTATAACCAGCAGATGGTCTTCTGCAATATGTTCTGTTATTTTTGCAAGTCGCTCAACACTATTGGATTCGCAATATTCTGCAGAGATATTTTCATGTTTCTTTACGGCATAACTTTGTATCAACGCTATCGGCTCATCTTTTCCATAGAACACAATTTTGCACCGTAGATTGCCTGCTATACGTAACAGCCTTTCAACCCAACGATAGAATCCGTACTCAAATTCCGAATGTTCTGGTATGCAGACATGAATTTTCCGTATTGTATTCAGTGGTTGCTGCAGTCGGGCAAACATTATCTGTCTGTTGAGTTTACTCATAAGACTATAGTCTGTGTTGCCAAACGATGCTGTTGAACTTTCTTCTAATGGGTGCATTCCTGCAACGAGTTCGCTTGCATCATATTCCTTAAAAGCATGTACAATTCCGTTGGCTACATTTGTTGCCAGACGGCTTTGGGTCTGCAGTCTGACATCCATTCCTGCTGCCAGTTTGGTCATGCGTTCCAGTAGGTCTCTACCTATGTTCTGATTTTCATAACTATGTGAATCGTCATACACAACATTAAGTGCAATCATTCCTCTGTTGAGTTTCGGATTGCGCATCATGGCTGCAAGATTTATCAGTTCGTCGGCGGTCTTTTCGTTTTTTAGTGGGATAAGTATTTTTTCGTCGTCTCCAGTATCTATGATTGTGGCGTTACCAGAATTGAGTGCGGCTGTTCTGGCAGCACGTTCTGTGATAAGCGATGAGATGATGCATGTTATAAGAATCATAATAACCACGCCATCGAGCATTTCGTCATTCATCAGGAACTTGCCAGGACCAACTGCCATCTGCATTCCAACCATTAGAATAGCGATTGCACCTGCTGCATGTGCTGATGTCAGACCAAACATCATATTACCTGAATTTCGTGAGAGTTTCAGTCCATACGCTCCAATGTATGCAGCCAAAGCCTTGCCTAATGTACCTACAAGCACCATGAACAAGGCAACTTGCAATGTTCCAATGCCATTGAAAAGTGAACGGATGTTTATGAGCATTCCCACTCCTATTAGGAAATATGGGATAAACAGCGCATTACCCACAAATTCTATTCTGTTCATCAATGATGACATTTTTGGGATGTAACGGTTCATTATCAACCCAGATAGAAATGCTCCCAAGATGCCTTCGATGCCACATATTTCTGCAATTGCAGCACTTAGAATCATCATTGCCATCACGAAGATGAACTGGGAAACAGAATCTGAATAATAGCGCAGATAGACTCTTGTCATCCGTGGAATGAAAACTATTAAGGCAGCGAAAAAGATGACTATCTTGCCGACAAACCATAGAATGTATGCAGAATCCTCCTTGTCTGCATTCCAAATGTCAGATACTGCTGCAATGATAATCAGCGAAAGCAATAGTGACAGCATTGAGCCTCCAACACTCAGACTGACACTCTTTTCCTTGGACAATCCGTAGCGACTTATAATAGGGTAGGCAATGAGGGTATTCGACGACAATATTCCAGCAATCAGCAAGGACTGTGCATCGTTGTAGCCCAATAGCATACGGCTGCCGAAAAATCCTAATGTGAATGGGATGATAAAAGTAGCAAAACCGAAAAACAGATATTGTTTCACATTCCTGAACAGGCTGCGTGTATCCATTTCAAGTGCAGCAAGGAACATGATATAGTATAGCCCGACTTGTCCGAACAGTTCAAACGACTTGTCTCTTTCAAGCACGTTCAGCCCAAATGGTCCAATGATAACTCCTGCCAGAATCATTCCAAGAATATGCGGAATCCTCAATGGGCGCAGAATCATTGGGGCAAACAGGATAATAAGCAAAACAAGCAAAAATATCCATGTGGAGTCTGTTACTAAAGCGGTGCTTAAAAGTCTATTGAACATTTTTAGGTAAATTATTGCGCAAAGATAAGAAAAAACTCTGTTTTTTAATTGATAATTGACAATTGACAATTGATAATTAAGGTTTTTTTATAAAAAAACTTAAAACTCTAACCTCTAACCTCTAACCTCTAACCTTTTTACTACTTTTGCGTGTATGAAAGAAATGGTGGAACAGATTACTGAATGGATTCGCAACTGGTTTGAGGCGAATGGTAAGGATTGCAATGCCGTAATAGGCATCAGTGGAGGAAAGGATTCCAGTGTGGTTGCGGCTCTCTGCTGCAGGGCTTTAGGCAAAGACCGTGTAGTCGGTGTAATGATGCCTAATGGGGAACAGGCTGATATTGACTGTGCAATAAAATTGTGTAGTCATTTGGGAATCCGTAATTTTACAATAAATATTGCTGATGCTTTTCAGGCAGAAATAGAACAATTGCAATCGGCAGGAATAGAACTTTCCGACCAAACGCTGACAAATTTGGCTCCACGTCTTCGAATGGCAACATTGTATGCTGTATCGCAGTCGCTCAACGGACGTGTGGCAAATACTTGTAATCTTTCCGAGGATTGGGTGGGATATTCTACCCGATACGGAGACTCCGTGGGTGATTTTTCACCACTTTCAAAATTCACTGTGCAGGATGTGAAAGCAATAGGTCATGAATTGGGATTACCAGCAGATCTTGTGGAAAAAACTCCTATCGACGGACTTGTCGGAAAAACTGATGAAGACAATCTGGGCTTTACGTATGCCGAATTGGATCGCTACATACGAACAGGCGTGATAGATGATTTGGAGCATAAGGCAATAATTGATCGTAAGCATGCCGCAAATCTGTTCAAGTTGCAGCTGATGCCAGTCTTCGACCCGCATATCCCAACAATGGCTGATTTGGATTTATAACACACATCGATATCTTTTTTGTTGCAATTAAAAAAGGACGCTCTTTCGGGCGTCCTTTTTCATGATTGATTAAACTTAGTATTATTACCTGTATTCAGGATTCTGATATGCTTTCTTTTCGTCAGCAGTCATTTCAAGGGCATCAAGCTGTCCCTGTGGAATTGGACGGAGATAATGACCCTTAGTCATAGTACGAGTGAAAGTCTGTTTGTCTTGCTCAGTAAAGCTCATACCACCCATTTCGTATGTCTTGGCACGAACATCCCAAGTCTGAGTACGAGTCAGGTCATACCAACGCATACTTTCACCGAACAATTCGCGGCTACGTTCGTCAAGGATATAGTCAATAGTGATAGTAGCTGGCATCTTAGCAACCATTTCTGCGCTGTGGTCTTCTACTTTCTTTACACCATTGTTGTTGTCCCAACGCCATTTTCCAGCACGTTCGCGGATAACCTTGATAAGGTCGAATGCAGACTTAGCGCCTGTAGCTCCCTTAACAGCTGCTTCAGCAGCGATGAAATAAAGTTCAGAGAACTTAGCAATTACCATTGGACGAGTGCTACCAGAGTTTACACCAGCACCATAGCCAGTACCATTGTCTGTACGGAATGGACCAATCTTCCAAAGAACAGGATAGAGCTGACGAGTCATTTTGCTTGGCTCGATAACGAAGTCAGCACGACCAGGAAGAACACCACCACCAACAGCAGCACCATTCTGGCTATAGTCAACACCACCAACATCTTCTGGCAAGAATGTCAGAACAGCATCACCGAGACCATAGTTGTTGCCTTCGATGTCAGCTGCGTATGCACCCCAAGGACCTGGATAGATAGGAAGACCATTAGCACCTGTTACAGACTTTTTATAGCTTAAACCAGTTGCGTCAGCCTTCTGCCAGTTTGCACGATAGATATAAGTGAATGTGCCATCGAAACGAGAATCGATATCTTCATCTGTAAATATCTTAGTGAAAACGTCGATAGTTGGAGCATTACGAGTCCAAGGACGACCAAGACCAGGAATGAGGTCACGCTGAACAGGGTTGATACCGTCAATACTCATGAGTGTATAGTTGCAGCAAGGGAACCATGAAGTAAAGTTCTCTGGAGATGCACCATTACCCCAAGCATTCTTACCAACACCATTGTAGAGGTCACTTTCATCAGTATGGTCAGCCCAAAGGAGCCATTCTGCGTTGCGGTCGTTAGTTGCTACGTTTACATCATAGAAAGTATCCATCAGTTTGTAAGGACCTGGGTTGTTGATAGCTTCCATAGCTACATTATAAGCCTCTTGGAAATAATTTGCAGCACTCTTGCCTGCAGGGTCTTTGCGGTCACACTCTGGATAAGTAGGAATACCATTCTTATTTTCTAACCACCAAGCGTATGTCAAGTAAGCCTTTGCAAGATAAGCGCGAGCAACGGTCTTAGTAACAGTACCAGTCAAACGTGGAGTTGTAGGAAGGTCATTAACGGCTTTCAACAAATCAGGAAAGATACATTCTGTATAAACTTCAGCAACAGTGTTACGTACTGATGTACGAACTGCCTGGTTGTTGAATTTCAATTTACCATTACCTAAATCCAATGGCACACCACCGAAGTTACGTACGAGGTGGAAATAATAGAATGCGCGGAAGAAGTAAGCCTCAGCAATCTTAGCTGGGTCCATACCGCCAGTTTCACCATATTCAATCACACCACTTGCTGTGTTGATAGTTGGGAATACATCCCACCAGCGACCAGCATCGCAGTTAGTAGAAGTCATCTTGGCTCCACCTGTAAAGTCGCAAGAAGTGAAGTTTTCACCATTACCACTCTGAGCGTATGTGTATTCATCAGTACCAGTTTCTAAAGCACTGAAAACATAACCATTTCCGTAGAGATTACGCAATTCAGCGTAAAGTGCTGTCAAACCACCTTCAACACCCTTGTCAGTAGAGAAGTATGATGGGTCGAATGAAGATTTTGCCTGCTCGTCAAGAACATTACAAGAAGTAAGACCTAAAGCAAAAGCAAAAATAAGCGCTAAAATAATATTATTCTTTTTCATAATCTTCTTCAATTTAGAATGTTAAGTTAAGTCCAAAGAGGAAATTACGAGTTGAAGGAGTGTTGTAACCAATAATAGGCAGACGGTGAGCACCAGTGTAACCCTCAAATGTTACAGAAGTTGTTCCACCATTGTGTGCGTAAGTATTAGTTTCTGGGTCGAGACCACACTCATTCTTGTAAGGAGAGAAGAATACAAATGGATTCTGAACAGTTGCATAAACGCGCAGACGTTCGATACCAAGATTCTTAATTGCCTGAAGGTTGTTGAAGCTGTAACCTAAAGTGATAGTGCGAATCTTCAAGTAACCTGCACCAAAGTAACCAAGAGTTGAACCATATTTAGGGTTATCGCCTGATACGACACCGCCTGGTTTTGGATATTTGTTAGTTGGGTTGTCTTCAGTCCAGTAGTCAACGTTAATCTGACCACGACGAGCTGTCAACATGTTCAAATAACCGTTAGAAGAGTGAATTGCTGAAATCAGCTTACCGCCAATCTGGAATGCACCGATTACAGAGAAATCGAATCCCTTCCAAGTAACGTCAGTATTGAAACCTCCCATGAGTTTAGGTTCCATAGAGATAATCTTGCGGTCTTCTGGGCCAATAGCACGTGGATTGCCGTTTTCATCATATCCACCTTCTACCTTAATCATACCTATATTACCACCTGGTTCAAGAATGTTGAGAAGGTCTTCTTCACCTTTCTGCCAGATACCAATCTTGTTGTAGTCATAAATACAGTCGATTGGATGACCTACGAACCAGCGGTTGCCTTCATCGCGGTCAGCTCCTGAAGCAAGAGCTTTCAACTTATTGTGGTTAGCATAGAAGTTAACACCGAGATTCCAGTTCCAGCCCTTATAGTTGTCAAGGATAGTACCGTTCAAAGAAAGTTCCCAACCCTTGTTCTGAGTTTCACCGATATTTGCAGTATAGCTGCTTACACCTGATGTAGAAGGCATTGAAACTGCCAACAGCAAGTCACGAGTGTTCTGAATATAGTATTCAAATGTACCATAGAGTCTTCCACTGAACAGAGAGAAGTCAACACCGATGTTCCAAGTCTTGGTGTATTCCCAACCGAGGTCAGGGTTTGGAAGGCTTGATACATAGTAACCAGTTGCACCAGTTGAACCGAAGTTATAGAAAGTCTGGTTCAAAGAACCGAGGGTAGAATAAGGGTTGATACTCTGGTTAGAAGTTTCACCATAACCTGCACGGAGTTTCAGATTGTCAAGCCAATCGAATTTCTTCATGAAGCTTTCGCGAGCCATGTTCCAACCAATAGAAACAGCAGGATAAGTGTGCCACTTGTGACCTTCTGCCAAACGAGAAGAACCATCAGCGCGCAATGTAACACTTGCCATGTACTTGTTGTCATAGTCGTACATCACACGACCCATTACTGATGACAAACCGCTCTCCCAATAGTTCTGGTAAGCAGGGTTTACTGTAATGTTCTGATATGCAGTACCAATGTTGTAATACTGGAAATATTCAGCAGGGATTTCCTGACCAGACATGTGAGTCTGCTCATAGCGTGTCTGTTCTGCTGAATACAAACCTACAACGTTTACATGATGCTTTTCAGCAAATGTGCGGTCGTAAGTAAGGATCTAAAGTTTCGCACACCCTGTATTACATGGGATGTTGCATGAGCTGATAGGCTAATTAATTGATTATCAGCTGGTGTTTATAAATATTAATTAATTTAGGCAGCCTCGCTATCTCGTTGATTTTCAGAATCCATGGCTTC
>JAZLKO010000043.1:0-3764 GCA_045597685.1 Prevotella sp. | reverse complement strand
ACAACTTGCCACACATCGTGAGATGAGAAAGCGCGAAACCGCCGTATGCCGAACGGCACGTACGGTGGTGTGGGAGGTCGGTAAATGTGAAAGTAGGAGGCAAATGCCTTTTTATGATTAGCATTTACCTCCTACCCAATTTTGAAAGAACTGCGCAATTAGCGACGCAGACCAAGAGCTTTTACTATTGCACGGTAACGTTCAATGTCACGATCATAGAGATAGTTCAACAAAGCACGACGCTTACCAACCAACTTAGTAAGGCTTCTTGCAGTAGTATAATCTTTACGGTTCTTCTTAAGATGTTCCGTCAAATGGGAAATACGGTATGAGAACAATGCTATCTGGCTCTCAGGAGAACCAGTATCAGAGTTAGACTTTCCGTATTGTCCAAAGATTTCTGTTTTCTTTTCTGGATTTAAATACATAATTTTCTCTTAATTTTTTAAAAAGCGGGTGCAAAGGTAAGAAAAGAGTTTGGAGTTTAGAGTTTAGAGTTTAGAGTTTTATGATTTTTTAACGTTCTACAAGGTTCCGTGCGGACTACTCACCCATATAAAAGCGTCATCGTAAGGTGTTCATAGGGTTATCGAACCCAGATCGAACCCAGATCGAACCTTTATGTAAGGTGTTTCACCTTCGATGTACCTTCGATATACCTTCGATATACCTTCGATGAAGGTGCGAAAACCTTTCAAAATTCAGGAGGCACAACTGACAACCGTAAATTATTTTTTAGTCGAGGCCATTTTGAAACGAAGCATTTTGATTTTATTCAATAAGGCTGAGTTGTTACAGTTCCGTAATGGAACAGGTACATCTGAATCACTCTAATCATTGATTTCTTTTCTTTCTTGTATGTTTTTTGTTGATTTCTTGCAGAAAATGCAATTTTTTTCGTAGGTGCGACACGATTTGTCGCACCTTTTGTTTATTTTTGCATCCGAGAATCAATACAGACCCTTATGAATGTAATTAAAAAATACACCTGGCTAAGTTCCCAAATGTTCTCAACCACCTACATCATTACCCTATCGGGTTCTGCAACAATCACAAGGCGATAAACAAAAATAAACCTTTTTGTCACAACCTCATAACCACACCAACATGCAGCTTGGGTAACAGATTGTTTACTCAGAAAATAAACATTGTATTCGTTACTTAACCCATCTTTTCGCACTAAAAAGTATAAAAATGCAAGCAAAAACAGTTAAAAATGTTTAGGGTATAAAGATTTTCTTGCTTAGATGAAAAAGTATTTGTAATTTTGCGTCAAAAGTTGGAAAAACGGACAAATAAGCTTATTGCGGTCATAGATAATCGGACAAATATTAGACAATGATACATAGAAAAGCGGACGAGTGGATTAACAATCACTTTAGAAATACGAAGAAGGCATTGCTGCTGACGGGTGCCAGACAGGTGGGTAAGACGTATGCAGTGAGGCGTGCGGCAGAGAGACTTGGGTGGCATCTGGTGGAGATGAATTTTCTGCTACAGCCAGAAACTATTGATATAGTAAAGGGGGCAGGCGACATCAAGGAGGTCTTGCTTCGCATTTCGGCTTATGCTAATACACCTCTGGATTGGGAGAAGACGCTAATCTTCTTTGATGAGGTGGAGGAATATCCAGATGTGATGACGTGGGTGAAGGCTTTTGTCGATAAAGGCTATCATCTGGCGTTGAGTGGAAGTCTGCTTGGGGTGGAATTGAATAATGTTCGTTCGGTACCTGTCGGCTACATGGACGAGAAGCGGATGTACCCTTGTGACTTTGAAGAGTTTATCAGAGCCGTGGGGGTGCAAGATGCTGTCATCGAATCAATTCGTGAAGCTTGGAATGAAAGAAAGCCGGTCGATGCGTATGTGCACCAGAAGATGATGCAGTTGGTAAACCTTTATTTGCTGGTGGGCGGTATGCCTGCTGCTGTACAGACGTATTTAGACACAAATGATATGCAGAGGGTGCTGATGGAACAGAGATCGATATTGGCACTATACAAGAAAGACATTGGGAGGTATGATCCTGAGGATAAGTTGTATATCAATGACATTTTTGATTTGATTCCACCAGAACTGAATGCAAAGAACAAACGCTTTATTCTGAAGAATCTAAACGAGCATTTCAAGTTCAGTAGGCACGAAAACAGTTTCACTTGGCTGAGGGATGCCGATATGGCTCTGCCAACGCATTGTGCTGAGGAACCAAAGGTGCCGTTAGTGTTGAGCAAGGCGAGCAATCTATTCAAACTGTTCCAGAACGATGTGGGACTATTGGCATGTCAGTATGCCGATGGCATTCAGCTAAAAATTCTACAAGGTGAGACAAATATAAATTATGGTGCTATATACGAGAACCTGACCGCTCAGGAATTGCACGCACATGGATGGAACCTATTTTACTTCCAGAACAAGAAGCAAGGTGAACTCGACTTCCTATTGGAAAAAGACACAGAAATCATTCCGTTAGAGGTGAAGTCGGGTAAGGACTACGCGCGTCATGTGGCGTTGAACAACGTGATGTCAAACCCAGAATACGGCATCCAGAAGGCTATCGTTCTGTGTAATGATAATGTTAACACACGTGGGAACGTGATGTATGCGCCTATCTATATGCTGATGTTCATAGAAAAGGTGAAGGTTGAAGGATCGAAGATATACAAACTGGACCTGGGCGGATTGATTTTATGAATGTATAAATAATAAAAAGACATAAACAAAATGGAAATATCAATCAATAAAGAAGATATAGTACAACCGACGTTTCGTTTTGAGAATACAAGGCATAAGTTGGGTGTTAGGATATGGGGCGACAGAAAGTCATTCCGTGCATTATATGAAATGCTTGGCAATTGTTGGAACTGCAAAGATATTGATATGTCAAGATTAGAGGGTTGCTCATACATTGGGGTGATATCATACTTTAGTTATGAGATACGTCATGCCTTTATGGGTAATCGAATTGTGTTACTGGATGGTAAACCAGTGAAGGAGTGGTCGGATGGAATGTTTCAACTCTTTGAGCAGGAAATGGAGCGTTTCGAGATTGGCATGGAACTAACATGGCCTCACATACTCTTCATTATGGCATCATGGCTGGAATGCCTGAGACATCAGGATTGCCCAGTGCATGTGATAAGTGTTATACGTGAGTTCATTGATAACATTGAGCAATTGTTACTGAAGATGAGCAGGACTCAATATCCGAAGATTGAGCCTTATCTCCATGGAGCTATCTTTGCTGCAAATCCTTATCTGATGCATTTCATGGAACGCATCAACTATGATTATCTCCGTTGGTCAAATTTTAGCCGAGTTTCTCTAAGTACTCTTGCAGATGAGATGAAGTGTGCCGCATACGGTACTTATCAGTATGATAATCATATGTCCACCTTGAAGAGGCACGCCAAGAGACTGAACTGCCAGATTGAAGAACTCAGTGTTCAAGTAGATGACTCTGTATATGATATTGAGCTTTAGTTTCTGCGATAAGATTGATTGAGGCGATGCTGTCGGACAAACGAATCGCCCTCTCCATGTTCAGCCTGAAAGGCTGTACATTCGGGACAAGGTACTGCCCTCCAGGCAGATGCTGGCTTGGCATTTTGATACCGAGGGCGCTGCCCTACCCTTTATACACATCTTGCATAATGCAGTACATATCGGCCTTACAAAAGAGTTTGTCCAGTCCTACCTTGAATGTTGTATAGCCAGGCTTTGGTTGGCTTGCATACCCTGACCAGCATCCCAGTCGGGCTATGATC
>JAZLKO010000042.1:0-15979 GCA_045597685.1 Prevotella sp. | reverse complement strand
TTTTTGCTGATTTCCAAACAGACCACTTGCGCGAATAATAAAAAAATTGACACTACCAAATAAAAACATTACGATGTTCAACTTTCTTGGACGAGCCAAGCGGCAAGCCGATGACGCAAGCTCCAGTTGATTAGGAGTTAAGAAGTTAAAGGAGTTAAGACAACGCAAGTTCAACATAGAACTGGAATTGTTTCGAAAAAAATCGCCTATTTGGCTACAATACAATTAAAGATTGTTAAAAAAATGGAAGTGTAGAATTTTTTATTTACCTTTGCATGAAAAACAATTCGCAATGATTGTATCAATGCGTTTCTGCTGCGACATACCTACACGATTGTTTGCAAATGAAATGTAGAAAAAGGTTTAAGGTGGTGAATATGAAACAGACCAAAAAGATATACAATATGACTAATTTAACCAGACTTGCTGGCAAATTGGCGACAAATGTTGCAAGGAATATTTGCAGGTTGCTTGTTCTCGTAATCTTGACGATATGTTCGGGTGGCGCATGGGCAGGAATCATTCATTTTGCCGATCCGAAGGTAAAGGAAATCTGCGTCAAGTTGTGGGACACTAAAGATAAGTATGGCTGGAAGGACGGCGAACTGTCAGAAGAGGAAGCAAAGGTTGTAACTAGTATTGGTAAAGTCTTTTCACAAAAGACTGACATTGTCAGTTTCGATGAACTGAAGCACTTTACTGGAATTACATATATAGACTATTATGCCTTCCACGGATGTGAATCATTAAGATCCATCACTATTCCGAATACCGTGACTTACATTAGCAACGGTGCATTTCAGAAATGCTCATCTTTGGAGTCTATAACTATTCCTGAAAATGTTACATATCTGGGAAGCGATGCTTTCTATAAGTGTTATGGCTTAAAGGACGTAACAGTGAAATGGACCATTCCGCTGGAGATTGGTGATGATGTATTCTCAGGGGTAAATCTTAGCCAATGCAAACTTCATATCCCTAATGGAACAATAGCTGCGTATCAGGCGGCAGATGTATGGAAGGATTTCAACTTACAGGAAGACTTGATTTCATTTGCCGATGCTAAGGTGAAAGAGATATGCATTAGAAACTGGGATACCGATGGTGATGGCGAATTGTCGCAAAGCGAGGCTGTCGTGATAACGGACATCGGACAGTCTTTCAAGGGGAATGCATCCATCACCAGTTTCAACGAGTTCCGTTATTTCATCGGTTTGAGAAATATCGAGGCTGCCGCATTCCAGGGCTGTACTTCCCTGAAGTCGATAATTCTTCCCGACAGTATCGAGAACATTGGTGCAGAAGCATTCAAGGGTTGCAAGTCCTTGCAGTCAATAATCATTCCTAAGGGAGTTGGAAGTATTGAGGATGGTACTTTTCATGGATGCACCTCCATGCAGTCGGCATCCATCCCGAGGGGCATTGCCAGGATAGGTGTCAGTGCATTCCAGGATTGTGCCGCCCTGCAGTCGGTATCTATTCCAACTATTGTCACCAGTATAGGCGCGAAAGCATTCTCGGGCTGCAGCAGGCTGAAGGACGTAACGGCAATGTGGGGCTCTCCACTGACGATAGACTCAGATGTGTTTGAGGGTGTGGAATCAGCCAATTGCACTCTTCATATCCCATGCGAAACCGAGACAGCATACCAGTCGGCTAATGTGTGGAATAAATTCATTCTCCTGCCTGATATGATACTGTTTGCCGATTCGCAGGTGAAACAAATATGTGTAGAGAACTGGGACACAGATGACGATGGCGAACTGTCGGTACTGGAAGCCTCACGGGTGGTAGATATTGAAGATAAATTTGCACGGACATCTATTACCAGTTTTGATGAGTTGCAATACTTTACAGGACTGGTGCAGTTGAATACGAGGGCATTTGAATGGTGTGAATCTCTGAAATCAGTAATATTGCCTGAGGGATTGAAAAATGCTCGCGGATTCTGGTATTCGGCCATAGAATCTGTGGTCATTCCTGAGAGTGTGACGGAGATTGGCGTTGCTGCATTCTGCGGATGCAGTGCCTTGAAGGATGTTACAGTGAAGTGGACGACACCAGTGAAGCCGGGGTTCAGAGCATTCGACGAGATCCAGTTAGAAAACTGTACCCTTCACCATCCGTTTGGCACGGAGAAAATCTACCGAAGCGCAGAGGTATGGAAGGAATTCCGTGTGGCACCGGATTCCATAGTGTTTGCTGACCCGAAAGTGAAAACGATATGCCTTCAATGGGATAAGGATGGGGATAACCATCTCTCTCTGATTGAGGCAGAGGCGGTGACTGATTTAGGAAAAGGTTTTCAAAGTTCGTCCATAACCAGTTTCGATGAACTGAAATACTTCACGGGAGTGAAAAGCCTGAAGGCCACTTTCAACACATGCTCAAAACTGAGCTCGATAACCATTCCTGCCAGTGTCGATACAATAGAGAACAATACGTTTAGTAATTGCAGAAGTCTGAAGAATCTGACGGTGGAGTGGACCACGCCATTGGCAATAAATAAAAATGTATTCAAGAATTGGTCAACAAATACATTCAAGAATTGTGCTCTCAATATACCGTTGGGAACACTGGCTGCATATAAGAGTGCAGACGTATGGAAAAACTTTAAGATACAAGTCCTGGACATTGAATTTGCCGATTCCAAGGTTGGGGAGATATGCGTCCGGCATTGGGATGCCGACAAGAATGGCACACTGTCAGAAGCCGAGGTGTTGGATGTTACGGAATTAGGAGATGTCTTCATGAAGAACACCGAGATAACCAGTTTTGATGAACTGAAATATTTCAAGATGTTGACTGCCATAGAGGATGCAGCATTCTTCGGGTGCAGTTCGCTGAAGTCGGTATCTGTTCCTGAAAGTGTGACGAGCATCGGAACCATGGCTTTCTCCGGTTGTACATTCCTGCAAACGGCAGATATTCCTGATGGCCTGGAAAATGTCGGCACGCAGGCATTCTATGGATGCATTTCCCTGCAGTCTGTTACCATTCCTAAGGGAGTGACAAGATTAGGCAACTATACCTTCTCCGGCTGTAGCAGTCTGAAGGATGTGACGGTGGGTTGGGAGACTCCGTTGGTGGTAGATGCCAGGGTGTTCGATGGTGTGAAATCAGGTGATTGTAATCTCCATATCCCATCAGAAACTTTTCCGGAATACAGTGAAGCGGATGTGTGGAAGGAATTCAACATAAAGTCCGCTGTCATAGAATTTGCAGAACAGAGGGTAAAGGACATCTGCGTCGAGAACTGGGATTCTGACGGAGATGGGGAACTGTCGGAAGAGGAGGCAATGAACGTTACTGACCTGGGAAATGTGTTCGATAATGAAACCGGCATCACAAGTTTCAATGAATTGCGGTACTTCATCAATCTGGAAAACATAGGGCGAGCCGCATTCTACGGATGTTCTTCGCTAAAGTCGATAACCATACCGGAAAGTGTGACAAGCATTGGTGACTATGCATTTTGTGAATGTACGTCCTTGCCGTCAATATCTGTCCCTGAAGGTGTGACGAATATTGGTGAGTATGCTTTTAGCAAGTGCTCAGCGTTGTCGTCAATGGTAATCCCTGAAGGTGTTACCAGCATAGGCAACGGGGCATTCAAAGGTTGTACCGCCTTGCAGTCGGCAACCATACCTAAAAGTGTGGCTGACATAGAAGAGGAAGCCTTCTCTGCTTGCATCAGTCTGAAGGATTTATGGGTGAGATGGAACACTCCTATCGAGATAAACGAAAATGTATTTGATGGAGTGGAAACAAGCAACTGCACGCTACATGTTCCGAATGGAGTGTTGGATGCCTATCGGTCGGCAGCAGTATGGCAGGATTTCAGGTTTGAAACCGATATGATGCCTGGGACAATTAGTGGTTTGGACAGAGTGAAAGTCACAGAGGATGATAGCAGCAATGACGAGACAGAGGCTGTTCTCGACCTCAACGGCAGAAAACTTCCCTCTCCACAGAAAGGGCTGACAAACATAATCCGCACCAAGTCGGGAAAGACGATAAAGCGAATATACTAATTTGAAGAATAAAAAAGTGATTGATTAAGATAAAAACATACAATTATGAAGAATCTGTTATTATTGTTATCACTATTCATTGCAACAAGTGCTGTTGCAGAGAATGTCCACGTAGCCTATAGGGCAGACTGGATGAAGAATCTTAGGGATGATATCCATGTAAGCGACTTGTGCCTTCCCGGAGCACACGATGCCGCATCCGGGCAGACGCATGTCTATGGCACGAGTGTACAGACCAAGACCATCAATGAACTGTTTGACGCGGGAGTGCGCGTATTTGATTTCAGAACTGCAATACCATCATCATATATGCCATTAAGAATGTACCATAGTTCCATTGACCTTGCACGGACTTTCAGCGGAGTGATGGATGATCTATACAGCAAATTAGATGATCACCCGAGTGAATTCTGCATAGTAATCATAAAATGTGAGGGGAACCGAGATGAACCTCACGAGGTTTATCCACTATTCAGAAGTTATTTCAGACATTCGTATGATGAGGATATTAGATTATATAAATCTCATGAGACTGGAACAGGTCAGGGAGAAGACGACTGGGGTTTGAATTTTAATCACAAGTATTGGAAAAACGACGAAGCAGGATACAATTATGCTAAGAACAAGTGGGCGGATTTCTATGCTGACATGAGGGTTGGTTATGCACGTGGAAAGGTCATCCTGCTGTTCCGTAACTCGTACAATTATGATGACCCTGACAATCCGATGGCTGGTCCGTTGCTTGGCAGTTTCACGAGCAATCCTGAAATCCAGTATATGCCGTGGGGTAACTTCATGTGTCAGGATGCCTACCATGAAGACGATATGGAATGGAATATGGAATATAAGTTCAAGAGATATGTGAAGCCATGCTGCGAGAAACTGACTTACGAAATCAACAGAGGAAACAGAGTGTGGTGCGTCAACCATCTGTCAGGTTATACCAACCAACCTGCAGCACCGAACTCAGCCGTACTTGCCCGAACCACCAACCGCGTGTTTGCCAAGTATCTTGCAGAGAATCCTGACGTGAACACAGGAATGGTGATGATGGACTATGCTGGAGAAGGCACCAGTTGGGGCTATACCGTGTCGGGCGACCTGGCACTGGAGGCAGTAATTCATCAGAACTGGCGATACTGGAAGGACACGGAGGATCCTCAGGGTCATGTGGAAGTGAACTCGAACTGATTATGGAATCATGAAAAAAATGAAGAAGAAATGAAGAAGATTATATGCATATTAGCACTGATGTGTCTGCCGTTGGTTGCTATTACAGCGCAGGAGAAAATACACTACCTGAAAACAGGTATGCAGCAGACACTTGAAGACGGGCAACTCTACAGGATTCCATTCGACAGTATAGTACTCGATTTCCATGAAAGTCGTAATGCCGTTCCTATCAGCATAGCACCTGATGCAACTGCGGCAATAGAACTGAGATATGGTCAGAAACTCGTAGTGTGCGGTTCGAATGCCCAGAATATCATGCTCGATTCTGTAATCTATGCACAGGCATGTCCCGGCATCCTTATACCACCGACATCAACCTTGATTGTGTTTGGAAGCGGTGAGATAATTGCAATGGGCGGTAATGCCACGAGCGGAATGTTGGGACAGAACGGTGGTTCCGCATTTCTGGACGGATTCTATGCCAGAGGCGGCACAGGTGGCGCAGGTGGCGCAGGTGGTGCAGGTGGTGCTCCTGGTATTGGTGGACGTGGCGGCATAGGTGGCACGAACACTCCCACTGTCATGCCTGAGATTAAGGAAAATCCTAATCTGGATCACACCTATTATTATAGTCCTATCAAAGGTATTGATGGGCGCAAAGGAACTAATGGAGAAGACATGGGAGCCCTGATACTGCTTGGCGACATCAATGTGACGGCAGTGGCAGGAAAAAGTGGAGAAATCATCAGGAGATACGCGACGCATGGAGCCAATGACAACTACAGACAAAGAACGTTCGTGCTCTCGTGTGCCTTCAGGGCAGGCTACGGTGGCGGCGGTGGCAACGGTGGCAGCGGTGGACGTGCCAAGTACGACATTGGTGGCGGTGCTCCAGGTGCCGGTGGCGGAGGAAGCGGCAGTGCCGGAGGCTTCATGAGTGAGAAAGTTAAAAATTACAGCAATTTGAAATACGTCACTGGAGAAGGAGGAAAAGGCGGAGTGTCAAATGACTCGGTGTTGTCGGGTCGTCATGGTGAAGGTCTGCTGTATGAGAAAGGCAAGTCTGGTGGTGATGAAGGGAAACCGGGTGAACGTGGCGATAACGGCTATCTGCAATTCACTCCCTATGCCAAGCTGAATTTCACATTCGACAGCCAATCATACGATGTTATAGAATCGCCTGAAGATTTGCCTGAAGATTTGCTATGGATGTTCGGACGCAAGCTGGTAGGTGCTGAATGGGTGAGTGACGATGAAGAAACAACTGATACGGAAATCCCAATGTACTATGGTCAGCAAATGACAGAACGGAATGTGCTGCCTCCTGGCGACAAAGAAGGATTCGGACATTTCCTTGGCTATTCCGACCAGTATGGAAAAAAGGTGTACGACAAGGATGGCAAACTGGCACTCGACACCCTTGACCATTCAAGAAACTTTGCATATAACGACAAGGAGGATGTATGGATTGTGGTCTGCCCCGACAGCGTGGTACTTATGCCACTATGGAGCGGTACGCGCAACATCTATGTCACAAGATACAAGGAAGACCCTAACCTCTTCGACAGCAAGACAGGGATAAAGAGATACATGGACTCCGACCTTTACAACTATGAATACTTCTCACTCCCAGTAGGATATGATGGCAAGACCATTGAAATCAATATCTACAAGGACAGTGTGGGCAATGTGGTTGTGGATAAGAACAAATACCTCTACAGCAAGAATCCTGAGGCAGAGACAATCACCGTTGAGGTTCCACGTGCCGGCGAGGCTGTAATCGTGCAGCTTGACTTTGATGCAGTGCGCCATACCCTCACCTGGGAAGGACTCGACGAAGAACTGATGAGCCGTCTCTGCACGAACATGACTGACTACACTCGTGCCGACAGTATCCCTGTGGGCAGACTGATAAACTACCCAGTATTCCGCCAGTCTGAAGGAAAGGCATTCGACCATTGGGAAGCGAAATCCGCAGACGGGACTTATGCTGCATTCGATGAGGAACTGATGCCGGACATGGACATTATCCTTCGTCCAGTGTTCCGCACAACGACCTTCAATGCCGAAATACAACAGAAAGAGGGTGCAACCATCAAGATGGACATGACCTCATCAATTCCATACCATGCCAAAGTCACGGGTGTAGTGCACTGTGACGAATCGTTCAGATGCAACGAGGTCAGTGCATACGGTGCAGAAAGCATGAATATCGTGGAAGTAGAGTTTAAGGACAGTACCTTCACATTCACTATGCCTGACGAGGACGTAGTGGTCAGGGCCGACATTGAATATCATCCATTCTGTGTCCTTTCGGTAATCAAGGCTACGGAAACAGAAACAAAGATTGATTCCATTGTATATTATGCCACAAAGGACTGGGTAACATTCTATACAGATGACAACGACTATTACAAGTTCGACAAAGAGTCGTTCGGTGGAACAATATCCAATATGAACTATACCGTAGGCGACAACATAAGTATGCACACTGACTTCCGTGGCGATGATGGCGCACGGCAGGGAAGGGTGTTTGTCATAAGAAACTTTGGCGAAGAGGATGTCATCATGGACGAAGTAGATATGAGTCTGAAGGGCAAGGGTGAAGATGCGATTAGCTTCTTCTCATTCAGCGTTGATTCAATGATGACCCAGACCGACATTCCTGTTCAGATTCTATGGACGTCGCCACGCTACAAGTTCCGCATCGAAACCGTCTGCCCTGAGGATGCAGGGATTGTGTCGATAAATGCCAACGGCAGGAACATATCCGACTCATACGTGGCATACATGGATGAACAGGTGAACTTCAGAGTGGAAACAACCGACTCTACCTTCAATCATAATAATATCCTGCTTCAATATGAAGACGGATATGACTGGACCACCATTGCTGCTGGAACCTATTCGGAAGAAGACGACAGCCTGGAATATACTTTTATTATGCCAGAAGGTGACGTAAGACTGACACTCGCTACAGGAACAAAATACAGCATATTATCGGAAATCTCTGACAAGGGCTATTCCATTATTGTTCCTTCTGCGGCAGTGGCAGGATGTGAGGTACCTTGTATAATAGAATACAATACAGACAAATGTAAGGTTTCTGACAACCAATACCTTTACATCAATGGTGAGAAGTGTGGAGAAGTGATTGACATTGACAGTGAGAAATCTGTAGTGGCAATGTCGGGCATAAACCAATATATGCAGTATGAAGGTGATGGTAAAATCCGCAGATGCACAATTACATTTATCATGCCAGAAGAGGATGCCTATATTTCCCTCGGCGACAATAGTAATCCTTTGGATATTACGACCATAGGAATGAGTTGCAAAAATAGAGAGAATAATATCTACAATATCCTTGGACAGAAAATTTCGTGCAACGACAGCAGAAATCTTCCTAACGGTCTTTATATCATCAATGGAAAAAAGCACATGGTAAAATGATTCGAACAATTATGAATTCTATAAAATATTTATCAGCACTGATTCTTTGTGGTGCAAGTCTGGGAGTTTTTGCTCAGAATGATTCAGATACACTGAGCCTCTCAGTAGAAAAACAAAATGTCCTAAAAAGCGGATTATACATAGTCATGTCCGACTTATCCCTTGACATGAACTCATACGGAGTTAATATAAATGGTCCTGCCATCAGGATTGCAGAGAAGTCAACGGTTACGATTATCATACCCGCAGGTAAGACACTAAGTCTTGTTGGCAGAAATGCGCGACAGGGTGATTACGAACCTACTAATGCCTATCCTGCAATTGAACTGCCGTCGAGCAGTACTCTCATCCTCAGAGGAGCTGGCACACTGAATGCTATTGGTGGAAGCGGAGATTCGGGTAACAGTTACGGTCGTACTGGTGGAAATGGTGACTATAGCTGCCACAATTGGGCGGCTGGTGGTCCTGGCGGTGAAGGCGGCGAAGGTGGCTACGGCAGTGCTCCAGGCATTGGTACTCCTGCCGGAAAAGGTGGAAAAGGTGGAAAATGTGAAGGCGAGGCGATATGTCCTCAGAAACTGGAATACAACAGAATGAGTGACAAGAAAAGCGGCAATGGAAAAAATGGCGAAAACACCAGTGCAATGGGACAGTTGATAGTCCTTGGCAATCTTACAGTGAAAAGTATTCCAGGAAGTGTACCTCTATTTGTTCAGACACAAGCCAACTATGGAGTGAGTACCTTTGATGAGCACAACAGAAGCTGTCGCGACTATTTCTCCTGTGGATCAGGAGGTGGCGGTGGTCAGGGCGGTGCTGCTGTCAGAGCTCATTACGGCATTGGGGCTGGTGCTCCAGGTGCAGGAGGCGGTGGAGCCGGTGGGTCTGGCGGTGTTGACGACCAGTACTGGCGCAGAAATCTGGATTGGTTCAACGGCCGTGGCGGTGAAGGCGGAAAGAGCACAGCCGGCAATGGCGGCAACGGTAAGCGCGAGGATGGATTCGATGCAGGAGGCGCATACGGTGGAGATGGCGGAAAATGCGGAAAGGCAGGTGACAACGGAAAGGTTTACTACTCAATGACATGCACATTCAATGGCGGAGATGCTGAATGTTTCTCAAAGGACTTTGCCACATCACTAAACGAGTTGAGCAAGGAAGAAATATTAAAGATTCTCCCTGCAAGCGATATTCATCAAATGAGAGGAGCTGTCTGGGGCTCTGCCAATAGCATTGACTTTTACACTGGGATGTCGCTGAGTGCTACCGCTCCAAAGGTAGTACTCCCAACCTCGCATTCTGATGTTTACAAGCTCACAGGCTATGCCGACCAGTATGGTAATCAGGTGTATAATGAAAAGGGAGAACTCGATATCGTCAAGAATGCCGACTTTTTCCCTTACGTAGCGACAAACGACAAAAAATGGTTCATAAATTCAGACGTTGACATCACACTGAATGAAATCAGGCAGAACACGGTCAGACTCTTTGTCAGCCACTATATCGAAGATCCGAATTTCAGTGCAGGCAACAATTACAACCGATATTCTTCCCATGCTCCAGTTTTCTCGGAGGATACGGTGCTGAATGTACAGAGTGGAACCTCTGTCACATTCACTGTGAAAGCATTCCATGATATTCATGGCAATCTCTTAGACTTTTCCGGCGAGGGCAGGGACAGTCTCTATTACAGTGGAATCAGGGATGAGCTCGTGTATCTGGACGGCACACAGCCAATAGTGAAAGCCAGCCTTATCTATGACAGAAAGTCATATCCACTTGAGTGGGACTACAGCAGCATGCTTACCGATGAAGAGTTTGATGCTCTTCTTGAGAACGAAGATACATATACTCGGTCTGGAATGGTGAAATACGGACAGGAGATTATTCCTCCGAAGCTTAAACGATACAAGAACATAGAGTTCGTTTATTGGCAGAATGAATTAGACAACTTTTCCAGACTTCAGGGAACCATGCCAGCAAATGGGGTGAAGGCTGTACTGAAAGATGGCATTAACAAGGCAAGCTACCTGATTACCCAGAATGTGGATCAAACAGATACAGAATGTGACATCACCTGCAGCAAACTTACCGACATAGCATATCAGGAACCAGTTGACATCCTCGCTCACTTTGTAGGTGACACACGCATAAGCAATATCAGTGTCGTCAACAATCTGACAGGAGATGCCATTGCATTAACACAAAAGAACGATTCGGTGTTCTCGTTCCTCATGCCTGGAAGTGATGTCACGGTGAATGCACGGTTCGTAAAGGCGCATTATAAACTTATGTCGTCAATCTCGAATAAGTATGCTACAAAGGTTGCAATAAAAGACCCGAAGGGCATCTATTATACCGACGATAACGACTATTTCCACTTTGCCGACAGTCTTCTCGGAGGTGGACTGGACGACCTTGCCGTTTATCAGGGCGAACGTATCACCGTCATTCCTGAAATCGACCAGAGCATGATTGAGACGGATGAACAGGAGTATGAGTTCCGTCCGATGGTGCAGGTGCACAAGGGAAATGATAAATACGATGACCACACTTGGGACAAGAATGAAATATATGGTGGCAGGGTGTATAGAAGCTATGTCTATGATATCGTCGAGGCAAAGGAGACTCATGTCAAGGTGGTATGGACTAAGCGTGTGAACAAGAAGATTGTCATCAACCATCACAACGATATGGGCTACCATGCAAATATAAGTGAAATTTTCACTGATGCCTCACCTGATGTCTATTCTGAGTTATTGACGGAAGGCAAGAAGAATCTCTTCAGTACCGACACTCTCGTTGCCTGCTACAATGATGTGGTATGTTTTGCAGTAGAGTCTGATTGTCCTGATTTTGATGAGAGCAATATCACCGTAACCTACTTCGACGTCTTGCTGAACCGTGACATACATGTTCCTGTCAGGACTGCTGGTTCTGTTGACGGTTCGGGAAAGATGTACTACCAGTTTGTTATGCCTGGCAGAAATACTGAGATTAATCTTTACACTGGTCGCAAGGTAGTACTGGGAAGTAATCTTCCGTCGTCCGGCGATTATATGGCTGGCGACGAGTTTGTTTCTGCTTCCAGCGAAAATGCAAGAGACTACCGCGTGATAATGCCTGAATACGGAGTTGTAGGCAGTGAAGTGCCTTTCTTCATCGTCAGAACCACTTCGCCTAACGATATAAAGAATCCAGTAGCAGTCTATGAAGGCAACCGAGGCATTGCACCTACCTGTTTCGACTATTACAACAATGAGAACATCAGCGAAGAGACGGATTATGGTCAGGGTGCCTTTATCGTTCCTGATACGGAAGATGATGTGGAACTACGCAACGGATATCTTACAAAAATCGATCCTGCTTACTTTTGGTTCAGCATACGCAGTGGCGAGGCACTCATTCTGCCATCCGGATTGAAAGCCTATACGGTAACGGTGAATCCTGACCGTACCTTCGATATGTCGGAAATCTATGGTGGTTTTGTTCCTAAGGGCTGTGCAGTGATTATTTCCATCGATCCAGAATGGTTTGAGGATTTCATGGATTCCGATGACGATATCTTCTTCCTCGATACTGACCCGAACAAGGAAGGTTCGCTGGTGGGAGAGAACGACCTTCGAGGTGTCATACGCCAGTGGACATGCGGTGAACTATCTGATAGTCTGCGTGCCGAAACAGGCTTTGACTACGATATCTATATTATGAGGTATGATCCGGCACTAAGTACCATCGTATTCGAAATAGCACCATACGATAAAATTCTTTATGAGGGAGATGCATATCTGCCTGTTCTCCATGATGGCTCTGACCAGACTATATTCCCGACAGGTATCGATGCACCTGAGATTTTCAACCATCAACCTTCAACTGACAACCATCAACCTTCGTTTACCATAACAGGCTCTCAGGTGAACGGTGCTTATCGCGGAATCATAATACGATACGGAAAGAAAATATTACAACTTAACTTGCATAAATGAACATAAATAATAAACGAATTCTTACTATTCTGATTACCGTCCATACGATAGTCGTGTCGTATGCCGACGGTATTAGAAGTAGGGTGGAAACTGTCATTGAACAACCTACCTGCAGTACTTATGGTACGATGATTATAAATAAGAATGGTATAAGTCAGATAGTGGTGCTTCCTAAATTGTCACACGACTACGGATATTTATCTAAATGTAACCACTGCGGAACGAAGAGATTGTATGTCACACCTTACACTGGCAAACCAGCAGAATCACTAATACAGGTCAATAGCACAAATTACAGAGAATTCGGTTTTACAGACAAAAACTGGGATATGAAAAACGGACACTATGCTATCAGCAATGCTGACGAACTGATGGCATATCTGGAAAGAGTTACTTTTCCCAATAATCCCAATTCTATCGGTGCCAGCGCGTTCCTGACAGATGATATACTCTTTGATACAGATATAACCCTGCCAGTGCGCAATATTCCATCCGGTGTGGTACTCGATGGAATGGGGCATCTCATCAAAGGTCTTTCATGCAAGACATCCGCACTTTTTGCACACAATAGTGGGAAAATTGCCAATCTCGGACTGATTCTGCCAACTTTCACATCTGATGCTAATGCCAAACAGATAGGATTCATAGCAGAAACCAACACAGGAACGGTAGCAAACTGCTTTGTTCTTCAAGGTAAACTGATAAGGAAGTCTGAAAATACCAAATTAGGTGGCATCGTAGGGGCTAATGAAGGTGGTGCTGCATCTGTGGAGAACTGCTACATGGTGGCAAACACAGTCAATATATCCAGTGAGAATTCGTGCATTTACAATTGTGAGGCATTTCTGGACAGTACTTCCTATAAAAAAAGGATAACAGATACAGCCTTCTTGGATTCGCTCAATAAGAGTGGATACGGGGATTGTATTCCGTGGTATACTTATAACCCTGAGACTTTTAAATGCACAGGCATACCAACTCTTACAGGAGACTCCCGATGGGTCACACCAACCCATTTCGTTCAGGAAAAAGAGGCTACATGCTATGCCGAAGGATACGATGCGCACTGGGTATGCGATTGGTGTGGAGAACCAATAAGAGAAGGTGATCATGGGGTTTTTCACTACTGTACAAGACCGCAGATACCGCACGACCTTGTGAAACACGAGGCTACCGGTACCGTCAGCACTTGCCTTAACCCTCATCCGTATGAATATTGGCACTGCAGGATATGCGACCAGTATTATAAGGTTTCATATGCCAGCGAAACATTCAAATTCCAGTTAAAGGAACCCCATAACCACAATATGGCGAAAGTACCTTCCAGCTATGATTGTCTCGATGGTGGCTATGAAGAACATTGGACATGTGCCGACTGCCACAATATCTTTACGGACGGAGATCCTGCGACCGACAGATTCCTTACGACTGACAGCACTATCCGTATCGGACCAAATGTGATAGAAGAGAACCTGGGAACTCTGTATCATCAGAAACTGGATTCAGAATCAGAACGCATCAAGGAGGATATTTCCTTTTCAGGCTATAGCTGTATTTATACTCCGGCTCAGAATTATTCAGGTCTTTCAATGCATTTTGATTATTCACGGACTGTTCCTGGGGATTTATATCACAGTTTTAATATAGAGGTACTGAGGGGGGCTACTGTCATTGCATCAGAAATTAACTCTTCGCGTGAAGATCATATGACAAGCACCGTCAATCTTGGAGTCGTAAGGAAAGGCGAACCGCTTGAAATCAGGATTATGACAAATCCTCTTCAGTTCTATGAGAACATTGATATTAATGTCACCGCTGAGCATGTCGTGTCCCACGTAATGCTGGAAGATGAGCACCCTGGTGCACTTCTCGGAATATGCTCACGATGCAGCCATATGGAATCACCTCGCATACACCAAGGACTCGGAACTGCCGACATCCCGCTTGTAGGCAATATGCATGACGGCTTTGCTGCCACCATCCCTATTGAGTTGAATGATGATAATGAATACAATTCCGACATTGAATTCTCTGCTCCGATAGTGTCCTACTCATGTGGTTCCATGAAGATAGAAAAATGGCATCCGCTCTATCTGCCATTCGACATCAATGTTGAAAACAGTCTTTTCGCCCATAGTGAATTTGCAATTGTCCAAAATCTAAGATTCACAGATAGCGAAGGACGTTTTATTGATGATTATGTACCAGGTTGCTCACTGGCTGTAACTGCCAAGATGGTTGAACCGGACTATGTCATTCCTGCCAATACTCTGGCTCTCGTCAGACCGCGACATGCAGATGCGAAACTTACTTTCCACGATGTGCAGATGATGCCATCCGCAGAACAGACAAAGAGATATACGGCAGGACACTTCAACTTCGACTTTACAGGAACATTGCATACATACACCAGCAATGGCTGGTGGGTGCTTAACAATAAGGAAGGGTTTGATTGTCTCACCAGTCCTCAGATGCTCAAATCGTATGGCTGGTACATGACAAATGCCTCCGGTGATGATGCCGATGCTGACGAACTACTGAAAAATGCCAGATTGTATGTTGTTGAGATAGGAGGTGGCGATACCTCTTTGAAGGAGATTCATGATAGCAACACTGGCAGGTCCCCTGCTGCTACGGGCATCTACAATCTTCAGGGTCAGCAAGTCACTACTATGCAGAAAGGACAAATTTATATCGTCAACGGTAAGAAAATATACAATAAGTAGGGTTTATTGATTTTGCCCCTTAAAAATCGCCTAATTTGTAGTGGGAGGTTTTTTTTATTCAAATCGGTTAATTTTAGTTAAAAAGTAGCCAAAAGTAGCCAAAAGTCCCCTGCATTTTAACCATTTTTGAACTTTCCACAGTCAGCAGTCAGAGTTAAATTGTGGAGTAAGGAGCTCAAATGCCAAGGCATTAATTGATAATTGACAATTGACAATTGTTGGTTGGTGAGCCTGTCGAACCATCGTTATCGTTATCGTTATCGTTGTTCAGCAGTTAGTGTCTAAATTAAAAATCGGCTAATTTCGTTGTATTATGGCGTTGAAGTGTGAAATTGGTGTAAAAATGGTTTAAAATTCGTTAAATAACAGATATAAATGATTATTTTTTGCTTGTGGTATGTATAAAAGTTGTACCTTTGCATCCGCTTTCGCGAAAAAAGTTGCGCGAGCCAGAAAAAAGAAAGACTTCTTTGGAATAATTGACATAAACAGACGAAGTAGTACAAGAAGATTCATCCTTCGCCACGTTCTTTTTTTTTTTTTAAAGAAGTAATGTTGGTGAGGAAGGGTAGAGAACAGAAGAAAGTTCCCTGTTATATAATAAATA